>JAYUEB010000738.1:0-8893 GCA_043739525.1 Bdellovibrionales bacterium | reverse complement strand
TATTGCAAATTTGAGTTATTTCTCCTTGCTCGGTTCAATGCTGCTACTCTTTGCAACAAGGCCCATTTTAAGAAGACGTGCGATTTACCAGGCATTTCTGTTTGGCGCATTTTGCTTTTTTTGGACGACGACTCCTCTTCTTCTTGGAGGATCTACATTTGGCTACTCTCAAACTTACATCGCAGTCTTTGCTTTGGTTGGAGTCTCGGGTGCAATCTCGGCACCCTTTGCCGGCAAAGCAGCGGATCGCGGATGGGTCTGGCCAGCCACATTTGTATCTCTTGGCATTGGCTCTTTGTCATTTTTGCTGACTCATATTTTCAACCTAGGAAGTCGACTTTCTCTTGTGACTCTCATTTTCAGTGCCATACTTTTAGACGCAGGAGTCACTGCGAACTTAGTCCTCGGACAAAGAGTCATCTTTGAACTCGGAGCAGAATATAGAAGCCGATTTAACGGAATTTATATTGCGACAATTTTTATAGGAGGAGGAACCGGCTCTCTACTAGGAGCATGGTCTTATGCACGCGGTGGCTGGGCTCTCTCCTCTTGGGTCGGATTCTCGATGCCTCTCATCGCTTTAATCTTCTTTTTGACAGAAAAAAGGCCCGACGTTAAAACGCCGAGCCCAAATTCGATTCGTTCCAGATAAAGTACTGCGAATATTTATCTGTTTTTGCGATCTCCTGAATGTTCAATTTTGTTACCAGCATTGTAAACGGCTTGGCCGATCTTTTGAGCGCCCATACCTTTTAATTTTTCGCCGGCTCTTTCGATTTTATCACCCGCTTTATGAGTGAGTGTTTCACCTTGTGGTTTTTGATTCACTTTATTGTCTTTTGTAAATTGGTTCATATAGTCTCCTTTTAGGTTTACGTTCACTTCAGGACTTAAGATTTACAAATTGCGTGCCTCTCAAGTCGCCTATAACTGACTTCAAAAACGATCCGCGCAAAAGACAAAAAACAATGAGGCAAAAATTCTGTTGAATGGGGAGGAATAATCCCCTTTAATTGTAATTAAACCTCTATCAGGAGATAAATTTGGAATATTCGATTGTCATCATTATGCTGGCCCTAATTCAGTACCAAGCATTCGGCTTTAGAACGGGCTACAGCCGTGGAAAATATAATATTCCAGCTCCAAAAACTTTCGGAAATGAGACGTGGGAGCGAATCAATCGAGTTCATCTTAATACAGGAGAACAGCTCATTCCGTTTATCCCATCGCTGCTGGCATTTTCCTATTATGTGAGCTCGAAATGGGCGATTCTTCCTGGAGTCGGTTTCTTAATCGCTCGTCAGATTTACTCCCATATGTATATTAAAAATCCCAAAGCCCGGATTTTTCCGCCGACATTCTTGATCAATATTTTTCTGATTGTTGCGAGCATGATCGGCGCTATTTTGCAGTTGGTAAAATAGACGTCTTAGGCTTCTCGTTTTTTTCGAGCCTCGGCCTTTTAAAGCCAGCTCTAGGCAGCCGCAAGCAGTCATCAGTTAACCAGGTCCGGTGACAGCGTGCAGGAGGCAGGACTTTGATGTAGCCAAAGCTCAAAACAATTGAATACTCTTCATCATGGCTGAAAATATTAAACGTCTCATTTTTACTATGGGTGGCGGCGGGTTCTCTGAGGAGCCCGAGAATCTTCTACTCGATCAGTTCTTTTTTTCGCTCTCAGAAAAGACGAAACCAAAAGTTTGTTTTATTCCTACCGCAAGTGGCGATTCTCTGACTTATATCGAAAACTTTTTGCGAGCGATGAAAAGACATTCGGTTGAAGCGTCTTATCTCTCTTTATTTAAAGGCCCAAAAGGTTCTTTGCGAGATTTTATTTTTGAAAAAGATATTATCTACGTGGGCGGAGGCAACACTCGAAATCTCATGGTGCTTTGGAAGGAGTGGGAACTCGATAAAATTTTGAAAGAAGCATATTTAGCAGGAAAAGTTTTAGGCGGCATTAGTGCGGGCTCACTTTGCTGGTACGAACAAGGCGTTACCGACTCTATTCCGGGTGAACTGACTGCTCTGAATTGCCTTGGCTTTCTAAAAGGAAGCAATTGCCCTCATTACGATGGAGAATCAGAGCGACGTCCTGCATTTCATAGACTCATGCTCGCCGGAATGAAAGCCGGCGTCGCCTGCGACAACGGCGTCGCAGCAGTATATCAAGATGAGAAGCTTATTGAGTTTGTTTCTTCACGCCCGCAAGCAAGAGCTTTTTTGGTCACTCAAAATGAAAACAACATTAGCGAAGTAACTGTTCAGCCTCGCTATCTAGGAAAATAGGGATTACCTGATGAATATAAAAGGAAAAATGATGATCACAAACAAGGACGGCAAACACTTTTACGAATTTGATTTTCAAAGATGAATCGTATTGATCACCTTTTTGAAAAAGCAAAAATTTTTTATGATAATGGTGACCCATCTCACGATATTACTCATGTCAAACGTGTGATGGCCAGTTGTACTGAACTCTCAAAAAATCTTAGCGTCGATCTTGAAATTCTTTTGGCTTCAGCGATACTTCACGACCTTGTCAATTTACCTAAAAGTCATCCAGAGCGCCTACAGGCAAGCCAGAAAGCTGCGCAAGAATCGAAAGCTTTACTCATAGAGGTCAGTTTTAACGATGATGAAATCGCTAAAATTCAAAATATCATTATTGAGCACAGTTACTCTTTGGGTAAAAAACCAAGCTCGAACGAAGCCATGATCTTGCAGGATGCCGATAAGCTCGATGCGCTTGGCGCGATTGGCATCATGAGAACAGTTACCTGCGGAGCGCTTCTCGGTTCAAACTATTACGAAACGACAGATCCATTTGCAGCTCTAAGAGAGCTTGATGACAAATCTTTCACCATTGATCATTTTTTTAAAAAGTTGTTAAAGCTGACTGACCTTATGAATACTTCGGCCGCTAAAGAAGAGGCGCTCAAGCGAACCAAATTTATGAATGCTTTTTTAGATAACTTAAAAAACGAAATAAATTTACTTTAAAAATTGAAAATATTTTTCAGTAGAGCTATCCATTTCAAGTTCACACTCTGAATCTTCACAAATCTTGAAATCAGAATTTTTTACATTGAGCTTGATGACGCCGGATTCAAGTTTCACCTGGCTGCCTACTTGGTATAGAAAGCTATCTTCAAAATTGCATTTCTCGCAGAAATAGGGAACATACAAAGACTCTACTTTTGTACCTTTTGGCAAAAAGCCATTCACCATATTGAATTGCTGAACCAATCTTTTTGGACAATTCCTCATTACGAGTTTATATTTTTTTGATAGTGGCTGAATCCAGCTCACCCAATCACGAATTCCCAGCGAACTAATATATTCAAGACCTTTCAAATCAAAAGTAATCTGAGTAATCGAGCCATCTTCGACACTTGGAAATTTAACATCTTCTTCAATGCGTCCTGATAAAGCCAGTGTGAGCTCGGAACCATTGATAGATTGTTGAAACTGAAATTGTGCCATGTTGTCCCTGACGAGATTTAGCCTCTCTAAATTCTGCCAAGGCTCCATGCTCTTTCATAGTCTAGATTTAGGAGATCTTAATAAAGCCGTTTATATTTTCTTGTCTCAAACTAAAAACAGGATCAATGGGCAAGAGGCGCAGGTGCAGCCGCTGGCGATTGGCTTGTCGGAATTCGCAATGTTGCTGCCGGTTCAATTACGGCTCCTGCAGGGACCGAAATGGGTGCTGCGCTGCCTGCTGAGTAATCAGTTAAGATAGGGCAAATTTCACTCTTAACATTGGCCTTCTCAGTCGAGTCTTCAAAGCTTGGTTTGCATTTCGCAGCCGTAATATAAGATGTGTCAATTTTGTCGCCTTGTCTTACGGTGTGCGAAATCGTATTTGTCGAGAGATCCCATTTATCAGTTACTGAACCTCTCGAACTTGTAATTGTCTTTTCGATGATCGTGATATCTCCGGTATTTGCATTTCTTGAAACACGAGCTGAAATCGTCTGACTGGAGTTTGCAAATCTCTCGGCAATCGTGGCTCCATCTCGATTTTTTATCAGATTCGCTTCGCTAAGCCCAAGTTGATTCAAATGCTGCTTTTTTTCATCATCGTAAGAAGCCGCTAAAGCCTTCATGATATCAGCGCCGTTATAATAAGATGCAGATCCCCTCTTTGCATTAGAGTAAGGATTCGAATGGGAATCTGCTTGAGCATTAAAATTGATCAGCTGTGAAAAAAACAATATGCAAATTAGTGGGCGCATAAGCCTCCAGATATCTATTATAAACTGCAACAAAACAGCCATCCTAGTCCAGATATACCTAGCCCCGACTGTCTCATTATGAGACTGCCCGTCTATGTTATGGGCCTCGTTCAATTTGCTAGTCATTTTTCAAACTTAAGCTTTTCACCCTCGGTGCACGACACTTCAATTGTGTGCCCAGACGGGTCGTGAATATACCAAGATTTAGAATGTGGATAATCGACAACGCCACCATAAAAAATTCGCAAATTATTTTCGCTTACTATTTTCTCCCATTGTGATGAATTGGAGACCCGAATTCCAAAATGATAGATTTTATGAAACTGGGAGTCGTCACTAATTTGTGGGCTCAACTTTCCTTTCACTTCACCCATTGCAATCATGGAGTCGTCTGAATTAACAATAGCCCAAGGCTCACCATCTTTTCCAATTCCTTTTTCGACAAGCTCAAATCCGAAAATTTTGGAGTACCACGTGATGCTCTCTTGTATGTTTTGAACAGTTAAATTGATATGATCTAGTTTGATTTTCATATATCCTCCTGTCTTAAAGCATAAAAGAAGATAGACTTTTAAATAACTTAAATGATATTTAAATAACAGATGGTTACTACCTTAGACAAAATCTCTCAAAATATCGCTACAAACGTATCTTCTCTACGAAAAAAGAGGGGCTTTTCTCAGGAGGCGCTGGCAAAAGTTGCTGGTACAACTCGCGCTTCGATCGCATTACTTGAATCTGGAAGCGCGAACCCGACTCTTGAGATTTTGATGAAAGTTTCTCAGGCGCTGAAAATTTCAATCGATGAAATGAGCTCTGCTCCTCATGCCGAGTGTTTACATATTAAAGCAAAAGATGTTCCGATTGATCGTAGATCCAAAAATGGCGTACTTTTGCGAAAATTACTTCCTGATAAAATTCCGGCAACGGAGATGGATGAACTTCAACTTGATGCGGGCGCGACTCTAACCGGCACTCCTCACATAGATGGTACTCGAGAATATTTTACCTGCACCAATGGAGAAATCTCAGTTGGAGTTTTAGGTGCCGTGCACGTCTTATTTAAGGGTGATGTTCTCACTTTTCCTGGAGATAAGCCCCATTCGTATCGGAATACGGGTCGCGCTAAAGCCTCGGGCGTCAGTGTTGTATTTTTTGCTAATTAAGTCTTTTGAAGATTAAAAAAATCGATGTTCATGCTGTAAAGACATTCTTCTTTAGAGTCTGCTATCACTTTCAAATTGTCTTTGAGTTGATCGAGCAGCATATTTTTGATTCGCAAAACATCCTTTTCAGATAGGCTCACCACAGAAGAATAATGAAGATCATGAATATCCTCGTGCTCGAGAGACTCAATTGCCTTCACTCGCCAGTTTGAATGATGTTTTAATATGTGATGCGAATCCTTACCTAAACGAATTTGAGTTTCGGTCGGCACAAATTGCGAACCCTCTTTTCTAGCAAGACCGGCTTCGCACAAAAATTGAAGAGTCTCTGCCATTCGCGCATGAGAGAGACCAAGTTGTTTTGCAAGCTCATCATGACTCCGCCATTTCGGAATCGTTAGACCAATTTGGGCTGCCAAAAAATACCATACGCTATAAAAAATTGCCCGCTGCTCCTCGCTCAATACATTTCTTTGTCCTAAACGTTTTGTGAGCACTAAACGACTTTCTAAAATGTGATTAATTTGTTCTTGAAAATGTTCTTTTAAAGTATGCGTGCCGGCGCGATCACGTTGCACCATCAACAAAAAAACTTGGCTCTCTTCTTTGGTGTGTGCAAAATATGAATTGATGCTTTCGGCTTGCTCAAGGCTCAAGTTCGCATGCCCACTGAGAATATGGGTAATATAGGTTGGCTGACATCCAATCGCCCTTGCAATTGCCGACTTAACGCCCTTTTTTTGTGAGGGCCCACCGACCTTCGAAAGCAAATATGTCTTATAATCTTCAAATTCAAAGATGTCTTTTTTCTCATTCATATTGGCAGTTTAGCACACTATATAAACTAAAACTTTAAATAACATAGATATTTTAACTTTATTTAACTATCTGAAGCTCGACTAAAATCTTATTATCTGTTGCGGCGCATTAATCATAAATGATATAAAGGAGAGCTTATGAAAAAACTAGGATCTATCATACTGAGCTTGTTAACGCTCACAAGTCTCGCTTTTGCCGCTGGCAAAAGTGGTAAGGGCGGCATCGGCGACGGCGGAGGTGATCAAATCACTTCGGAAGCCAATCCATGGCGCATCGGTCCCGCTCCCATTAAGTTCTGCATTGAACGTGCAGATGACTTTCCACAATCAAAAGAAACCTTGTCATTGATCGTGACTGAAGCCTTTCGAAATTGGCAAAACTTTTTCTTGAAGCATCACATGAATGAAAATTTTTTGGGGTATTCAAATGATCTTCCGAAAGCAGGTTTACCGATCTACGCATACGAAGATCCCACTTGTAACGATCCTGAAAATCAAGTTCGTTTCGAGTTCGGAGTGATGAACGCTGAGATACAAAGCTATCTCGCTCGCTATCCTGAACGCACAATTGGTTTTGCACATCGAACAAATTATAATATCAAAACATTTCAAGGTGGCGGTGTCGTTTGGATTGCTCCGCACAATTCATTTCAAGAAAACACAGGACCAATCGAAACTGTTTTTCCAGATTGGACTTGGACCGATTCATTAGCACATCAAGTTCTACATGAAATTGGTCACGTTTACGGAATGCCTCACAACAGCACTTGGGTGATGGATGAAAATGTCATGTTCACTCAGCTATGGGCTACTTTGCGATACAAAAATAAAATAAATGATCAGGCTCTTCTTCCTTTGGGATTAATCGAAACTATGTCCCAAGTTTTTGATCCGCTGTCAGGTGTTTCGACTATTAGCACATGTCCTGCTATCGGGTGCCACTATAGTCCTCCTGTACCTGATCAATTGCTAAAGGTTTTTAAAATTCAGCCAACAACAATGAATCGTCGCGTGATGATGCTCAAGTTTTCACAAGCAGAAGCGCCAAACACAACACCTTGGAATGAGCCTCCTCCACCTCAATTTCAGCTCACACTTTATCCGAACGGTAGTCCTTACAAACAGACTGTGGATTTGGTTCCGCAAAAGCTCGAGTACGATTTTGTTCCACGTCTTTATTTGTCAGGCGCTTACAATCCCGATATCGGATATTTAAAGCGAGTTTATAACGGAACCTTCACAGCTGTTTTAAGAGGAGAAGGACTCACGCTTCCACTCATCGTTATTGTTCGAAACAATTTTATTAAATTGAGTTTCTTTGATTCGGATTCTGGCGTCTGGGTTGATGGACTCACAATTTCTCCGGCAACTGTTCGCGATCAAAATCCCGCAAAATAAAAATTATACCCGGGCGTTCACTCGCCCGTTTTTTTAAGAAAGATATTTTATGAAAATATTCATTGGTACTTTATTGTCTTTAGTTCTGACCTCTTGTGGCTCAGCTGTTAAAAACGAGAGCTTGCAACAAGAAACCCAAACAGAAGCACGAACTCCTGCAGCACTTGAATCACCAAACCAACTCGAGGTCACTGCAAAATTTAGAGAAAAGGCGGCTCCTGGAAGTATTGAAGATAACGATGGCTCAACTCTTGTTTTTTTAATGGCGAATATCACAGATAGTGTGGTTTCGAATGAGATCCATGATTTTCTGAATCTCGCAAAAGCCTCGACACATGAATTTTTATCACCTTCGCTAGGCGGATGTGTACTCACCACCTATCTGTTTGATGTCATAGGGCCCGCTAATGAGATCTTAAATTTTGGTGGAAGAGATCCAAGCGGATCAAAGCTTTGCAAAGTTTTTTTTCAAAAGATTCGGGACGAAGGGCTGCAAATGAAATTTACCGACGTACCACTATTAAATGGTGGCCACGTCATTAGAGAAGTGACCATCCATATTTCTAATAAATAGAATTCCAACATTCTCTTTCAACTCAGGTACAGCTGTCGAGATCTCAATATCTCTGTGTTGTTATTTATTGTTGGAGGAGTTTATCCAATTTATCGAATTGTTGATCCCAGCCCATCTTCGCAAAGACAAACATGATCATTGGGATACCTTCTTCACGCACGTGAACCGTAGTTTTACCATCGACTTCTTTGAAGTCAATTTTCACATCGACAACTTCTGGCCACTTGCCAGGAACTCCATAATGATCGGCTGAAACGGTCCTTCCGTTTTGATCCGCAAAAGACATCTTCATGGTAATCTTTTGCTTCGGAACAATCTCAGTATACTCGCCTGCATTCCAAGATACTTTGTCACCCGGAGACTTCATAGCAAAAAGAAACAAACCCTTCGCGCGAAAATCACTTCTGATAACGGGTGCCGTATAATCTTTTGGCCCCCACCATTTTTTCATAGCCTCAGGATCCGTCCAAGTATTCCATACCTTATCAATAGGTGCATTTAAAGTACGTTCAACATCAATGGTTCCGCTCTTATTTTGCAAAAAGAAAAATATCGGAACAAGCAGTACAACAACAAGCATGAGAATCGTTTTTTTTGTCATAGGTAAAAGAATAGAAAGCACAAACTCAAGTGTCAACGTCACAAAAGCTGCTCATAGGCATTTGCCAGGAACTAAGTAAATAAAGGTGGGATAAG
>JAYUEB010000737.1:0-2962 GCA_043739525.1 Bdellovibrionales bacterium | reverse complement strand
GGAGCTATGGATCTTGTCGCCGGCGCTCAACGCGTGATCGTGGCCATGCAGCATACGGACAAAGATGGTACACCTAAGCTTTTAAAAAAATGTACACTCCCTTTGACGGGACTTAAATGTATTAAAAAGATCGTCACCGACTTTGGTGTGATCGAAATCACTCCTAAGGGTTTCTTGCTTGTCGAATACGCGCCCGATCTAAGTCCAGAACAAGTGGCGAAGAGTACCGGTGCTCATTTAGAGATCTCCAAAGAATGCCGACCAATGAAAGTATAGAACTTTCATCATCATAGATTGAGGCGCTACTTTGGTGTGTCTCATATCTAGAGGTTACAGCTTTGAGTGGTCCGAAAAATCTAAAAAAGGGCGATATATTATTTCGTGAAGGAGATCCTTCAGAATGCATGTACGTCATCAAATCGGGCAAGCTCGCAATCATGAAAACCAAAGGTGCTGGCGAAATTGTTCTCGCTGAACTTGGTGCTGGCGATATGGTTGGAGAGATGGCTTTCTTTGACAATAAGGCTCGAAGCGCGGGCGCCAAAGCCATGGTCGACACGGTCGTAATCGAGCTTCCCTTTAAAGCCTTGAATACTCAATTTAAGACTTTTCCTGAATGGTTAAAGGCCATCATGCGTTCGATCAACAATCATTTGAGAAACGCAAATCAAAAAATTAAAAATCTCGAAAAGTCAGGTGATGAAGACGTGGCGGTGTTTCCGCCTCATACCGTGACGAGACTGGTTGCAATTCTTGCTATGGTCGCTTTGAAGTATGGCGAAAAAGATCCAAAAGGCATCGTTGTTCCTGCCGGAACCTTGAGAAAATACACCATTCAAATATTTCAACAGGCGACTAACAAAATGCAAAAAATGACAGAGATGCTGCAGGCATTTGGTCACCTCAGTAACGAGGATATTGGAGAAGGTCGCATTAAAATCACGATATTTAATCTTGATTTTCTTTTTCAATTTGTCGATTTTTACAATGAATATCTCTTCAAGGAAGAATCAAAGCGTACGACGATCGTTGAAAAAGAAATGAAAGCGCTGCAGGCTTTGATATTTTATGGCAAAAAGCAATTACCTGATGAGAAGGGTTATGTAAAAGTAAGTCTTACGAGCATGCAAAATGAATCGATGAGAGACTTACATTATCTTTTTAGTGTTGACGACATCGATCCACTCGCTGAGAAAAAGCTTACTTCAGAAAAAGTTTCTGAAGATGGCGGGCAACTCAGCTGCAAATTTGTTTTAAAAGACTTAGAAATTATTTATCCTTTTTGGGAACTCATTCACGCGCTCAAAAAAGTTACCAAGGCCGACTAAGACTCCCCGATTTGCACAAACTTAGAATTCAAATTAAAATCAAACAGAGCACTGAGGCCATTTTTACCAAATCCAGATTGCTTAAGATTAGTCGATGTTAAGTCGGCATTGCTCCTAAGCTTCGGATTAAAAAAGAGTTTCGCAACGTCTAACTGCTGAGAGATTTTTTGGATCCGCACAAGATCTTTTGTCCAAACATAAATAGTACTTGCGTAGACGCCTGAATTTAAAACTTTTGGCAAATCTACAGCGTATTTAAAACTTTGAAAAAATAAAATTGGGCCAATTAAATCCTGCTGATGAAGTGTCGAACAATTTGTAAGGTCTTCGTAAATAGTTAAAGGGGCTTCATAAGAATCACGGTTCACTTCTAAATTAAAGTAAATTTTTGCACGATCTTTTTTTGACTGATCAAGATAAGAGTCAAATTGTGTTTTAAGTTCTGCATTTGGCAACGGTCCCATAAGGGAAGTTTTAATTTCAGCCAGCTGCAAATTAAATTCTTTTTTAAAATCGTCAAGAATCTTTTCCTGAACTAAGATGCGATTGATACGATTTCGGCCGTAGAGGTGAAACTGTGTCCCTAATTTCAAAACGCTTTGAATTGCACTCCTCAAATCACAATCTGAGAAAATCACACCTGTATTATTGACTCCAAGGTAAGTGGCCATGCGTTTTTGATTTTCCGCTGCGAGTAGGTAAAGCTTTTCACCTAAATTGTTATTTCCGTAAAACCTGAGATATTTAATTCCAGGATGCTCAACCAAATGATTTGCGAGCTCTTCGCCTCTACCAGTTAAAACGTTAAAAACCCCCGGATGTACTCCCGCCTGAATAGCAAGCTCAGCAAGTTTAAGTGCTGACCTCATCCCGAATTCAGAGGGATAAAGAATAACTAAATTAGAGCAAGCGAGCGAGACCGCAAGGTTCTTAAGTATGACTGCAAAAGATTGTTGCCAATCAGTCATAATACCGAGGATTCCAACAGGAGAATGAATTTGATATTGGACCTCTTTGCTTCCCGATGCCAGCTCTAGTGAAGCATTAAAATCGATAGCTTTCAAAAAAACCTTTAAGGCTTGCGCACATAATTCACTTGAAGCGGTTAAGGGAATTCCCGAATCTTCACTCTCATAGGTCGCAAACAGATGTAAATGAGTTTGAATAAGGTGCGCAAGTTTCTTCAAAATCTCGCGGCGTTCGCCAAGGCTAGTTTCTTGCCATTTCTTTTTAGCCTTATTTGCGGCCTGAACACTGGCAACTACATCCAAGAAGTCCGACTGAACAAATGAAGCCTTCTCTTTTAAGCTGAAAGGACAAATCTGCTTGAGAGTCTTTAGGGCGCGATCACTTGAAGTGCCATCGATAAAATTAAATAGTGAATTCATGAGTCTTAAGGCTACCTGATTTAGTCCGAACTGGCATCGCGCGTTGAGTCTTCTGCCTTGCGTGCAATCCGAAGACTCAAGTAGGATGGAACTATGTCAGACCACCAACATCATGATCATTCTCATCACGGACATTCTCATGGTCACGGGCACTCGCATGGTAGACCTCAAAATCAAACCATCGGAATTGCGTTTATTTTAAATTTTGTCTTAAGCTTGGTCGAAATGGCCGGGGGAATTTGGATC
>JAYUEB010000736.1:0-8915 GCA_043739525.1 Bdellovibrionales bacterium | reverse complement strand
GAAAGTCTCCTTGATGCGGATAATAGCTCACTCTTGAAATATCGAGGGCAGGGTCTGCGACCGCCGTTAAGTGAAAAAGTAAACTCAAAAGAAGAATAGCAAAAGTAGTTTTCATCTCAGGCTTAAGAATACATCCTTAAATGCCTAAGTCACTGATTAAAGTCTGCCTTTTTTTTAAGAAAATCTCTTTTCAGCTCATAAAATTGATGAGAGGCTAGGGTTGAATTTGATGAGGGTGGTGACGATGTCTCGTTTATTCGTAGGCTTATTTTTGGTCGTGAATGTTTACGCTACGCAAGTATTTGCTCAAGCAGACGGTCATGCGAGATTTCTTAAGCTCGAGGGAGATAGTCAGCTTTCAAGTGGGGCGCTCACAATTCAAGAACTCGAAAAAGTTTTTATCGAACCTCTTCGTCAAAATCCCAAGATCGCTCTGTTCAGCTATGTTGTACAAACTCAAGGGGCAGGACATTTTTTCTTTCACTTCATTGCTCAGGCTACAAGTCCAGAAAACTTTGATGAATTTAATCTTTATATTCGAAAAATCGAAGCTCAAAAATTTCAAAATATTGAGGTGAAGTTTCATGACGTTGCTCAAATGTATGAACTCGCCAACGTACAAGTCGGCAACTACATTGACAAAGAAGATGATCCGTTTGGCGTAAGCTTTCAAGTTTTGCGAAAATTTGATTTTGTGAATTTAAGTGAATGGCAAAACTTCACGGACGCCTACGGGACAGCACTATTATCGAAAGATCATTCGGCATTTCAAAAGTATTTGATGGAGTTTATTTCGGATCCAATTGAAATAAAAAAGTTGGCAGTAGCACTTTCAAGAGGAAACATGATGGCAATCGATCCACGCGTCTTTTTAGTTTTGACTGATGGCTCAATTGTCGATGGTGAATTAGAAAACTCACCCATTATTCCATTTCGCTTTTTTAGAAATTGTTACGAATTAAAATATGAACACGGAAACTGTTTTTAGCCTTTTTTGCGGTAAGCACATTTGACTTAAGACGATGCCTTCGACAAACTGTTTCAGGCAGTTAGTTGAAAATATCGAGGAGTTATTAAAATGAAAATAGCTAGTCACCTATCGGCTCTTATTCTTGCCTTGTCTTTTTTTGCCTCTGCTTATGCTCACGCAGATATGGGTACTGGGATGGAGTCTGGCCCTGGCGGAAATCCTGAAAATAAAACCAGTTATGGTGCAGAGAAAAAGTACAATATAAATTTTGAACCCGTTTTGGCACTTGTTGGTTATGTCGATTTGAGTATGGATTTCAAAATTTCAGAAAATTGGACTCTTGGTCCTGAGATTTCATATTGGCATACGAGTGTTGGCAGCGGCGATCCAACTTACACCGATAATATTTCCTTAACGGCATTTGCATTTGGGGCTCGTGGAAATTGGTGTCCGACGGGGGTTTTTCAGGATGGTTGGTACCTCAGCCCTATACTTGAGTATATGAACGTACGCGCAACTACAACCTCGAATGGACAAGCGCTCTCAGCACTTGTTTCAGAGATTGCAATCACTGGCCTTGGCGGATATCAGTGGTTTTGGAACTCATTTAATATGAGACTTGGTGGAGGCTTAACCTTAGCGACTGGTCCCTCTAAAATTCATGTTCAAACGAGTAACTCAACATATTCAAACGATGTCGACTACAATCCGAACTCACTCGGTTTTGCGGTCGACTTTATGATCGGCTGGTCGTTTTAGTTTTTTCTCAGGTGGTGGTGCTCCTTTGGTCGTTTGATTGTCGCCTGAAATGACAACTCCATCTGCTGAAAACGAAACGCCGTCGATATCGTAATGAGCGTCGGCATCACGAACCTCTCTCGCTTTTTTATTATTCATTTTACTATTCATCGAGAGCGGCCAATTAATTAGCATCTTTTCAAATATATTTTTTTCCATTTTGATTCCTATTCTTTGAATGTTTCGGAATCAAGAATTGCATCGCACGTGCCAGCAGTTCGGCTATCAGATTCGACTAGACTTTGAGAGCTGGGGGATTTTGCCCCGCGCTGGGTAGTCTCTACTCGTCATATCATCTATAGAAAACCCATCTCTCTTCTTATTTCAAATATTTAGCTGGCAATTCATCTTGGCCGCGAGCTTGCAAAAGTAAGTGAGCAAGACAAAAAGGAGAGGAAGTTATGAGTTTATTGAGAATGACAAAAAAGAAGATCAATCCAGAGATCACAACAGACGTAGATAAGGAATTCAAAAATATCTACAAGGACACCCTCAGCTATCTACTTGAGAAGGCGCCATCTGATGCTTCTCTCAAATCACAAGTTTCGAAAATCAAAAAAGGATATGAGGGAGTGATTGAGATTTTTTCTTCTCAACGAAAATTTTTGGCGAGTGCGATTTGTACAGATCCGAATGAACTTGCATCAGAGTTAGTAAATCAAATTCACAGTCAAATTTTAAAGTGGCGAAACGATCGTGTTTTGTTATTACGATAAACCCTAACGGAGGAATATATGAACATTATTTTATTTTTAATAGTTGGACTTATTGCGGGTTGGCTTGCTGGCGTAATCGTCGAAGGCCACGGACTTGGCGTCATCGGCAATATCATTGTTGGAATTATCGGCGCATTTGTCGGCGGTCTGATATTTGATTTTTTAGGTATGAAATCTTTCGGATTCTGGCAATCCGTGGGAATGTCCGCAGTCGGAGCAGTCGTTTTTCTATTCTTGATTGGCCTCTTTACGGGCTCAAGAGGATCGACGAAACCCCTCGGCAAAATTTAATTTATTAACCTTGAAAGGGAGCAGCTATGAAAGATGCACAAGAATTTCAGAGTACTGATTCACATGATTTACTGATGAAGCTTCTAAAGCATCCAGAGATTGTCAAAAATAAAATTCAAAACTTCATCGAAGAAGAAAAGGAAATCTTCGGAGATAGTATCGAAGAAATTAATGATTTACGCGATTATGTCATGTCTAACTGGCGGAGCATTGTTCCGCCGCTTGTAGCTTTCGGTTTGAGTGTCTTACTTAAATACACGGAAGATAAGAAAGTCACCAAGCCAGAAGAAGAATCAGAAGAACCTTTACTCAACTAGTATTTAACAACGGGTCTTTAAAGACCAAGAAAAGAGACGAAAATGAAAAACGAAATGAAAGATAAAGTAAAAGGAACTGCAAACCAAGTGGTCGGAAAATCAAAAGCTGTTGTCGGCAAAATGATGGGTGATAAAAATCTCGAAGCTGAAGGAAGAGTTCAGAAGGTAAAAGGTTCTGCCCAAGAATTAATGGGCGATGCTAAAAGCACAGTTAAAAAAGGTGCTGACGTCATTGGTGAAAAAGCCGATCAACTTCGAGATAAAGCTAAAAAATTCGTAAAAGGATAAATTATGATTTACCAAAAATCTTACTTACTTTTAACAGCTCTCGGATTATCAGCGTTCATCAGCCAATCACGCGCTGAAGTCGCAATTGACAATTCTCGAATTAATAAACGAGATAAGTCTGTGATTGAGGTGACTGCGGATAATCAAAGCTTTGATAAAAAAGACGTTGCGCTCACGAGACAAATTCGTCGTCGAATAATGAGCGAGAAGAATATGTCCACCTACGGACAAAACGTAAAAATTATCACAAGTAATGGCCTAGTAACTTTAAAAGGCCCTGTTATGAGTGCTAAAGAACATCGCAAGATTTTAGTAGATGCAAAGAGTGTAGCTGGTGCAGCTAACGTAATCGATCAGCTCGAAGTTACTTCGAGCCAAGAATAACTAGAAAGGTTAAACAAATGGACAAATCAGCAAATCGCAATCACGGAAAAACTCGCTCAGAGAGAAGAGCAAATCCAACGCCTATTACAGGTCTTATTTCAGACGCTAAAAAAGCGGAAGCTTTTGTAGCTGATATTGGGTTAAGCATGCCTGCAATAAGGAAATTTTCACGACAAAACTGGAAGCAAATTGCTTTAGTCAGTGCCGGAATTTCGGTTCTTGCAGCGGGCGCTTACTTCTATTTCAGTCAGCAAAAGAAAACAGCTTCAAAAGTGGTTCATCATTAATATGGATTGGTCGGTCCGACCTTAAATCGGACCGGCAGTCCTTTATTTCTTAGTTAACTTCTTAATTATTTGTTTTCCTGTTGCATCGGCTTTTTTCTTAGCCAGTTCAGCTCCGATAATTCCTTGTTCTTCAAAATTACCCGAAACGCTCATGGTCGGTGGTTGCCCGACGGCGCGAGCCGAAGGCGTTTGTCCACTAAAAATGAAGTCAGCGCGTTTAATATTCAAATTTTCATTTTTGTTTAAATATTCTAAATTAATGAGCATAGAAATAAAAGCCGGACCCGGCATAAACTCAGCACGTTTGGTTTCAGTTAAGTAATTAAGTGTTTTGAGAAGGCTCATTTTTTTTGGGAGGCCATTCACGCCTGAAAGCGTTTTGTATTTTGGATCATCCTTATGTCCATTTCTTTGGGCGCCGTAAAATCCTATTTCAGCTAAAGCCTGCACCGACATGGTCGCACAATTTTTATCAGCCGTAATTTTGGTGTGGCCATCTCTAAAGAGGGGATGAAAGCGATCCAATTCGCTCTTCACTTTAAGAATTTTATCTTCAGAGATTCCATAAATCGCCATTGTATAAGTTGGGCGGTAATTTAATTGACCAGATATTAAATGACCAAAGTAATCGTTAAAATCGACATTACCAGGGATAATTTCTTTTTCGTTGGTCACATAAACGTTAAAGATTTCTGAGCGAATCCGAGCGTCTTTGCCAACGTGGCCTAAGCCAACGGCAAAGTGTCCGTTCACGGCTCCCATGCTATCGCCTTGTCCGCCGCTAGCTGTGATCAGCAATACGGGTGCGTCTGCCTCTGGGCGAAACGCAGAGTCGCCAAAAAAAGTTCCGCGAAATGAACCTTGAGAAGGTGATGGAGTTGAATCAGATAAGAGTTTTTCGATAAACAAAACTGGATTTTTGTTGAAGCTCTCAACAAATTCATCTGGTACCTCTTGGTCGACAACTGGGTCTGGATCGGAGGTAAATACATCTGCTCTCACGATTGATTCAAGAGTGAAGATGCCATTTGTGATAGTGCCAACTGCGCGAACATCTTTGCCAACAAAATATTTTTTGCTCTTTTCGTCAAAACCAGTTCCGCCAACTTTTTTTGTTCGACCAAAAACGATTTTTACTCCTTTGATCGAATATTCTTGATTGGATTGCTCGAGTTGACCTTCGAGTACTTGATCGCCACTTGCAATGGTTGGTACCTGATCAAAATTAGTCGTGCCATCTGACGTCCTCTGGCCTCTGATTTCAACATACGGAGCCCTGTTGAGGAGAGACATGGCTTCTTCCTGATTTCCGTTTGAAAAAGTAAGAGGAATGATCGCTTGAGATGTCATGAGCTCAAGGCTTCCATTTGGAGCCTGCTTCAGCTGGCCCACAAGTGTATCCGCAAGTCCTGTTGTTTGAATGAGGAGCTGTAGAGACAAGATGACTAAACCATGCTTTTTCATGGGGGATCCCTTCGTAAAAAATGATTGGCTAAAATGTAAACGCCAAGCTCGAAAACGACACTCTAAATGCGCCAGAATTCGGGGGGTTGGCATATGCTCATTTTAGCAAGTAACATATGATGGTAATGCAGGGGCTGTGCCCGGGGACTCAAGCAGACTCAGGCAAGGGTCATCGGTCCGCAGTCGTGCAGTTTCGGTCTCAGTTGCGCAGTCTGCCGTCAGAAAACTGTCGCTGAGATCCGATATCAGTTTGCCTTTCCCTGATTGGCTGAATTTAGAGTGCTAGTCCGACTCGGTAGCTGGTGGCAGTTTGATTGTATCGTAAAAGCGATTCGTCGGTTCCGTTATACACCTGAAAGTATATGGAGGGATTCAGTTTTGGAATCTGCAATTTGATTTTGAAATTGATCTCTTGATGACCTTCATTTTGTTGAATGCTCCACACGCCACCCGGGACGATTTTGATGTTGAGCTCGTCTTTACCGAATAAGGCACTCAACAAATTTTCAAAACTCGCGCTCATTTCAATAAAGCCAAGCTTACGAAAAATTTCGGGGTTGGTGTCATCATATGAGTAGATGTAAAAAAACTTAGTTTCGACATGGACGTTTTGATTTCGCAATAAAAAGTCATTTCGCAAATTGACGTAGGTGCGATTCCAGGCTCGGGCGTGAGCTTCGTTTTGCCCATCAGATTTGTGTTCCAAAGGGCAGTAGTCGATTTCAGTTAAGCCAAAGCTTTCAACTGGCCAGCGGTAGAAGACTTCGGGATTGTAGTTGACGTCTGAAAAGTGAGATTGGCCGTTACCGATATCCCAGAACATGACCTGAGTATAAGCAAGATACAGATTTGATTCTGAGAGTACTTGCATTTTAAAGCTTAATTGAATTTTTGTTTCTTCTTTGCCGGTGATGAAATAGTTCTCGTTGTATCTAAAAAAATTAAGACCATCCTTGGGCTCGATTTCGTTTGCAAAGGATAAAGAAGCAAACAAAAATGAGAAGACAAAGATGGTCTTAAATGGGGGCAAGATTAGTTCTTCGCTTGAAGATGTGCTTCAACAAACCATAAATGTTTGTCAAGACCACGTGAAATTTCAGTGAGAATATCAGCTGAGTCCGCATCGTTTACTTCGTTGCATGAATCAATTGCTTTACGCATTTGCGCGCCGGCTCCACTCAAAGTATCTGATAAATACTCGACGTGTGCGTGTCCATCGCTGATTGCAACCGGATAAGCTTTTAGGACAGATCTATTTGTTACAAACTGAGCCGTACCTTCGGCGATTCCACCCAATTGAACAACACGTTCTGCGATCAAATCGGTATATTCTCCGAAGCTTTGATAGATCTGATCAAAAAGTTCGTGAAGCGCAATAAAATTTGGGCCTTTTACATTCCAGTGTGCTTGCTTCGAATTCAAAACTCCATCTGTGCAAGTTGCAAGACAAGAATTTAAGAGCTCGATGAGTTTGATTCGGTTTGCTTCTGGAATACTATTCTTAGTCTTATACATTTTTTCTCCTGGTTTTTTGCTAGTTATGTTCCCGATTTAATTTCCGGCTTAATTCATAGTTAAGATTTTTGATGGGGCAACTTGAAGCTGAGATGTTCGCTCGACAAACACACTTTTCTCTTTCACTTCTTCGTTCTCAATAATTTTTGAGTTTTCGGTTGAGAATACATTATGAAGTTGGCTGGGACCGAGATCTAAGACTTCCAATAAAGGAGCCGTCCCAAGTAAAAACGCGATTGAGATCAAATTAAACAGTTTCATTCGAGTCCCCCCTTCTCGCTGTCACATCTGCTACAGATACATAGCAACGGCGATGCCAGCTTCCCTTCGCTTGTGATCTATTTGGACGATTGAGTAGGGGCAACAAGGTATTTGATTGAGCGAAATGCCTCAATGAATCGCGGCCTTGAAAGAACTTTTTGACTTTTTGAGCCGAGGTGTGTCGAATATAAGAATAGGTAAAAACATGAATCTTGCTTTAGTTCCTAAAAATAGAAAGCTGACGTTTATGTTTACCATGCTGATGGTGATGGTTGCGCTCATCCTTGGCGGTGGTCTCGTCTATTTCATTGTTATTAAGAAAAATCTTTTTGATGCAATTATGGTTTTGATATGCGGCGGCGGAGTCTTTCTGTTGCTTTCAAATGCTTGGAATGAGAGCACGGCGGCAGTCCTTGTCATGAGCGAAGAAGGCATTATCGATCGAAGACTCGGGGTTGGTCTTATCTTGTGGTCGGATATTTTAGATGTGCAAATTGAAAGTCGCTATAACAGTCACTTTATTTGCCTCAGAGTTGAAGATGCGGAGAAGTATATCTCGAGGCTTTCTGGCGCGAAACTTTCAAACATGAGGCACAGCCAAAAACTTGGATTCAATATGTTGAATATCGACGTGAATGCGTTCGATATCGAGCCGCTTGAGCTTATGGAACACATTCGTAAAACGAGCAATCTGCGCCGAAAATTCAAGGCATGATAGTGAGTCCGATAACGAAAAATCGACTTGTTTTGTGCCCGCTCTCATTCGAGCTCGAGGCGATTCTCGCAAGACTCAGGGAAAGTAAATTTGTTTGCCGTGAGGAACAAGTGGGCCCGCTTAAAGTTTTTCATGTGGTTGAGTTAAATCTCATTTTGTCTTTAGCCGGTCACGGTAAAACTCAGTTTGGTATACAGACTCAGTTTTTGCTAAACTACTATGCAAATATTGAGTCGGTATTTTGTGCCGGCTGCGCAGGCGGAATAGACGAACGTCTGTCTGTTTTAGATGTCGTAGTTGCCGAGAAAACAATCGAGCACGATTTTAAGCTTCACTTTGTGGCAAGGCCACTTCCTGAATTTTCAGGAGATCCTTCGCTTCTTAAAAAATTTTCGAAACTACATACAGAAGGTTTTCGCATTCACATTGGGAAAATTGCGAGCGGCGACGAGGATATTATTGATCCAGCGCGAGCGAACCAAATCAAGCTTCAAACACAAGCCTTAGCAGTCGCCTGGGAGGGCGCGGGTGGCGCGCGTGCTTGCAAATTTAACTCGATACCATTTATTGAAATTCGGGGAATTACGGACCTGGCCAATTTGAATGCAAAAAGCGACTTCAGGACAAATTTGAAACTTGCTATGGCTCATGTGTGCGATGCTCTTCTGCAGGTTTTAAAATAATTTCGTTTATCGAAATAATTGTATCTAAATCGTTTCTTTTAACTGAAAATTTATCTTGTTATATTTTCGAGGGAGGCTACCATGCCAATCGTTCAAAAACTGGCCCCTTATAATGTTGGAAAATGATTTTCGAAATTTCGTGTCCGGCCAGTTTTTTGAACTAGGCCGTTCTCTAGGCAGCTATTCTTATTCTAATTGATTCTCTCTCTTTTGGGGGAAGTAAAAG
>JAYUEB010000735.1:0-2978 GCA_043739525.1 Bdellovibrionales bacterium | reverse complement strand
TTTGGCTCAATGTGAAAGTGAGCCACTTTAATGCAGTTTTTTCTTTTTTTACTTTTAAATTTCTTTTTGAACGCAAATGCTTCAGTTGTCGAAAAATGTGGAGAATATGAAGTCGAAGGCTGGTTTGAAAAGATCTCAGATCCGAATCTCATTAAGCAATCCCGCTCAGAAGTTGTTTTAAGAGCGGATAAAGATACTATCTCTGAAACTCAATTTTTTATACAGCCCCTAAAATCTATAAAAATTTTACCAACTTCTTATGGGGCAGTGAAGGCACTCATAAAAGTGAGTAAGGGCTGTACATTTAGATGTTCAGTTGAATTACTGAATATTTCTTCGTTGCCAGCAAATACTGTCCCTCGGCAGTTTTTAGTAGCTGGACTACGTCCCATAAAACCACTTCCATGCCCGTAACTATTTTTTAGTCCAATGAAGTTCTGGGCTGTAGTCAAATGTATATGAAAATGCGATTCCGGCGGATGTGTCAATCGCAGTTGCAACTTCAGGTGCTGCAGGAGCGATTCGATGAATAGCAGAATTCCATAGAGGAGAATAGGACTTCGTCGACTTCGTAAAAAACTTTGTGCTCCAGTGGCGATTCCAATAGTAACGGTAACCAAATTCAGACCTCAATTCAAATCCACCAAGTGTGAGTGATTCATCTTGGCCTTGCTGCTGCCAAGCTAAGTATTGAACGCCGTACATCGGAATTACATTCAGGTAAATATAGTGAAGGCCTTTTTGCCAGCCGGTTTCTCCTCCAAGACCGGCACTGAGTTGCATATAGTGAAATGTCGAAGAAGAAATATCTTTGAAGTCTGGAAAGCTCAGCCGCTGATTGATCCCAAAAATACTAGGAGCAAATTGAAGTCTCCATCGTGAGGGGCCATTATCTCGAGGAGGATTTTGACGTGAAATATCAATCGCGCCAACGTAGTAGAGAATTTTATCCAGTGTTGATGCGCCAGATGCGGGTTGAGCTTTATGATTATCACCCGCAGCCGTATCGACTTCTGTATCACTTGATGAAAAATCAATGCCGACTGTATTTGGAATTAAGTGAATCCAGCCGTTCCTGCGACTCCAGGTTTCGACGTCAATTTCTTTGAGTTGCTCTTTCGAGATTCTCATCACTTGATCCTCTGATGTTGTCGCAGAATAAACACTGATGAGATGACCTTTAAGTAAAATATCGTCGGTACCACTTTCAACGACTGTCGATTCAAAGAGGTGAGTCAGGCCCAGATCACGATAGAGGCTGTAGCGTTCCGTTTGATTTGGTTTCTCGTCAAAATCAAAATGGTGTAAGGCAAAAGTGCGTACAGTCTCGCTGTAATGTAGTAGATGACGATTCTTCATTGTTGTCTGGAGTTGCTGATCCCAAATCTGCGCGGCTCGATCCGAAATGGCAAGGGTCTCTGCATAGGGAGGTGCTATCGCGATCTTTTCTTGCTTGGTCGCCTCGTGACTTTTAAAATTTTTCAGTTCAATTGTGGGAGGATCTTTCAGAACCCAAGTGGAGCCTGTTATCCAATCCACAAGCCAGCCAGCAGGTGCGAAATTTAGAAATACGAAGTTGCGTGCAAAGCTCCCGCCCCAATCAAATTTAGTTGCAATATTGATACTTTCATTTTCACTCGGAGTCACAATTTCGATTTGCGGCACACGCTTTTTTCGGAGTTCAATAATGTCCGGTGTGACTCCCACTTGTTTTCCATCAACGAGAATTTTTGCGCCTGGTGGATTTGATTGAACGAGAATACTTTGATGCCGACTTTCATACGTCATTGAAGCACAAGAACACAGGCTTGCTAAAGCCAGAATTTGCAAGAGGAATAATCGCATATATATTTGATTGTAATAAATTTGCGTAGACTTAATCAACATAGATTCGTGTGCAGTTTTCTGGCAGCAGCACGCGGTCGGGTGTCAACAGTATCGGTCGCGGTTGGCGGATAACAGTTTGCCTGACCCCGAACGCATCTTCGGCACATGATACCAATGTTATCCACAGGGAATCTGAGTCAGGCAAGCTGTCAGTTGTTAGCCGCAACTGAGACTGGTAGGCCGCCAACGGCTACGGCTGCCTGCGATTTGCTCCCCGACTCTAGTACATATTATCAATAAGTGATTTATATTTCGTATCGACAAACTTCCTCTTCACTTTAAGTGAAGGCGTCAGCTCGCCATTTTCGATTGAGAATTCATGATCGAGAATCTCAAAATTTTTGACGGTCTCATAACTTGCAAGATGACTATTTGCCTCAGAGACGAGGTCATGAACATGCTCTTTAATTTTTGGATTTTTAACCAGACTTGCGAAATCTTTATAAGAAATATCATTTGCTTCAGCAAAATGTTTTGTTGCCTGAGGATCAAGAGTCAGAAGAGCAACGACATATTTTTGTTGATCGCCATGAATATGAACATTTGAAATAAAATCAGTCTCCTTTAAGAGGCCTTCAATTTTTTGTGGAGCGATGAATTTTCCGCCGGCACTTTTGATGAGATCTTTTTTTCGATCGGTGATTCGTAAAAAACCATCTGGAGTAAATTCGCCAATATCACCTGTCTTAAACCAGCCGTCGTCGAATGCTTCGGCGGTTGATTTTGGATCGAGATAGTATTCTTTCATGACTTTTTTACTTTGAACGAGAATTTCGCCATCTTCCGCAATCTTGAGCTTCACATCACCAATTGGTTTACCGACAGTTCCAAATTTGTAATCAAATGGTGTGTTCACCGTAATTGCAGCAGTTGTTTCTGTGAGGCCGTAACCCTCTAGCAAAGTGAGTCCAATTGCATGAAAAAATTCGGCGATATTTTGATTGAGTGGCGCGCCGCCTGAGAAAACAAATCTCAAATTGCCGCCAAGACCATGATTAATTTTATCGAAAACGAGTTTTTTGGCGATTTGATATTGAAGCGCAACTGGAATTGGAATCGTTTTACGTTCGAGTTTACAACGACTCACTTGA
>JAYUEB010000734.1:0-2979 GCA_043739525.1 Bdellovibrionales bacterium | reverse complement strand
GAGCCTCAGCCCTTTCCATCTCCTTTTGGCAGTGGCAGTTTTTCAATTTTGGAGGTTGGTGTTTCGAATGTATCAGCTGGCATTATTGCAACGACATTAATCCTTGGCCTCTTGATCCATCTGGGATTTAAGTACACGAATATTGGACTGGTTTTTGAGGCTGTTGCTGAAGACATCGATGCGGCAAGGCTAAGGGGTATCTATGCATCGAACGTCTTGGCACTTGCTTGGGGGGTTACTGCGGTTGTTGCGGCAATTGGTGCGGTCTTAATTGCGCCTACACTCTCCGTTACTCCGCCAATGCTAGAGTCTATATTTGCCTATTCGCTTTTTGCCGTTGTCATTGGGGGAATGGATAGTCCAGTCGGAGCATTTGTGGGAGGAATACTTGTGGGAGTAGTTGAAAATCTAGCTTCAAATATAAGCTTTATTGGATCAGGCCTTAAGTTTGTTGTCGTATTTGTCATGTTATTGGTAATTCTTTTGATTCGACCAAGAGGATTGTGGGGCAGACATGAGGCAAGACGAGTCTAGCGAAAACCCAAGTATTTCTTAATTGTATCGTCGCTCTTTTTAAGTTGCTCGCTTGAGCCTTCGCCAATGAGAACACCCGAGCTCATCATGTAGATATAGTCAGAAATTTCTAAAGCTTTATTTACGTTTTGCTCGACAATTACAATCGTGCACTTCTCTTGTACGCTAATTTTTTTAATAATATCGAATAAGTTTTGAACGAGAAGGGGCGAGAGACCAAGTGAAGGCTCATCTAACAAGAGGAGTTTTGGCTGTCCAATGAGAGCCTGGGCCATTGCTAACATTTGCTGCTGACCACCAGATAGATTGGCCGCTTGAAAGTGAAGCTGGTCTTTGAGTGTCGGAAAGTAGTTAAAAATTCTTTCTAAACCGTCTTTAAACTTCAATCCGCGTTTGATAAAGGTATAGGCTCCGACTTTTAAATTTTCGAGGGCTGTTAATTCCGGAAATATGACATGCCCCTGAGCCACATACTGAATTCCACGCTCATTGGAAACTTCTGGCCAGCCGAGGGGTAGTTCTTCTCCATTTAAAAAAATCTTACCGTAACTGGGTTTTTCAATTCCACAGATCGCTTTTAAAAGTGTTGATTTGCCAGAACCATTTGTTCCCAATATCGAAATGACCTGTTTAACATGAAATTTAAGTGAGACAGAAAAGAGTGCTTGGGCGGCGCCGTAATAAAGATCAATATTTCTGACCTCAAGAAGTGGTTCAGTCTTTGTTTGCAACTTCTCTTCTTGATTCGAAGAAACTTCGCTCATTTTTGGGGAGTTTGTGTCTTGTGCTGAGTTTGTTCCCATGTAAATATTGACAACCTCTGGATTTTGGCTGACTTCTTTAGGGCTGCCCATAGCAATGATTTCACCGCTATTCATTACGACGACGTGATCAGAGATTTTCATAAGAGTGCTGACATTGTGTTCGACAATGAGCGCCGCAACTCCAAACTCTTTCTGAATGATTTTAAGGACCGACCCAAGGTTTTCGATTTCTGAAGGTGCAAGCCCCTGAGCTGGCTCGTCTAAAAGTAATAGCTTTGGATTTGAAACGAGTGCACGTGCTAAATCAAGTCTTCGTCTCCAAGCAAAAGATAAATTTCGTATTGGAGAAAACTCAAGGTCTGTGAGGTCAGGACTGCCTTCTCTTCCATGGATGATAGGATAGTTACGTTCTTCTTCAGGCGGTTCGAGATGCAGTCTCATTTGCCTGAAAAAATCGAGTACTCGGCGAGCATTTTTTTTAAGTTCTTTCTCACGTTCAAAGGATTTTTTTAAATTAAGACAATCGGATAAAATGCTAATTTTTTTTGGATCAAATTGACCTAAGCGCAAGTAGTCCATAACAAGCATGCCTTCAATCTGCCTAAAAAAACTCAAGTCTTGAAAGGTTCTTGAAATTCCTACTTGTTTGATTTCATCGCCGCTGAGTTTCAAAAGGTCATGGCCACCAAATGAAATCCGACCTCTCGTCGGATCATAAATACGAGAAACACAATTGATGAGACTTGTTTTTCCTGCGCCATTTGGGCCCATTAAGCCGACGAGAGAATGAGGTTCGACGATTAAATTAATATCTTTGAGAGCTTTGATTCCGCCGAATTCAATTGAGAGATCTTCAATTTTTAAACTATCCATAAATGATGCTACCGTAACTGGTATATTTATTTAAATTGAAGATCTCCAAGAGTTGGACAGTTGCGAAGGTGAGCCAATCACAAGGTTGCGATTGGCAAAAGCTTTTGCGTTTCAAGTTTAATCTTTAACCCACTTACCATTTTTTGATGTTAGCAGAACCAACTTCTCGAAACCCCAATGACTTGTAGGCGAAAACGTGAGCGGACCATTACACAAGCCACAGCTCCATCCATTTAAAGCTTCAATAGAGGTGGCTAGTTTCTCTCTTGTTAAATCTTTTCCTGAACGTTTCAGTGCTTCAACGAAGGTTTCAGCGACGGTGTACCCAAGAGCACTAAGTCTTGATATAGCAAGGCCATCTTTATCCATTAATGCTTTGTAGGCTGGCCAGCCGGGCGCGCCAAAATCTTCTAAAGCCAACGAAGTGAACGATGTGATTCCGTCTCGATGTCCTTCAGGTAGCAATTCAAGAAATTTAGGATTAGCATTCGTTTGCACCGTGTACCATGCAGGCTCAAACTTTTGTAGAACGGCATAAGAAATTGCACTTGAAGTAACTGACCCAATTCCAAATGCAACAACCACATCACAGGTCGCGCGTTTTAAATTAGCAATTTGAGTATTCGCCTGAATATCGGTTGGATTCGAAATTTCGACTGGTCCAACAGTCAGTTTTTCCTTCGCGGTTAGCTTAACATTGGCATCTTCGATAGCGGAAAGTTTCAGGCTTGTTGTCGTATTGACTTAGCAAGTTTGCTTAAGGTCTTCAGTCTTAGCTGAGTTTTTTTCTGTTTTCAAGTTATTTAAT
>JAYUEB010000733.1:0-8981 GCA_043739525.1 Bdellovibrionales bacterium | reverse complement strand
ATTGCCACCGACGATCGCTCCGGCCGCGATGTAATTTCCCAATTTTTGAGGACGCACAATTTGTTTAGCGGGCACTGCCCCTGCTTGAATTCCAAAGAGAATCAGCATAGTCGCAAGAATCACTTTCATACGAACCTCCACTTTTCATTTTATCTCGATAGCGAGGTAAAACTCTCGTAAGATTTTGTTGAAGCCAGCGTTTCAGGACTTTGGGCCGTATGTTTAGGTCTTAGTATTCTTTTTGAGTTCTGCGTCCTCAAAATGCGCGGCGAGTTTATTATAGGATACGGCGAGCTCTACGAGATAATCGCTTTTGCGAAATTGAATTCTTTCGAGCTTACCGGTGGTACCGAAAGCTTCCATTTGCTTAATCAGCCTGAAGATAGGACCGAGGACGCGATTGGAGAAAACGATAATCCAGAAGAACATAAAAATGATCAGTAAAATGACGACGCTGAACAAAATAACATCTCGGTAAGTGAAGACGCCCATTCCAGCAACTTCGACCATCAAAATTCTTTCCATCGCGGAGTAAAGAACTAATCCAAGCGATAGAAACAAAAATCCCACTACGACTGCATATCCGAGAAGAATAAATTGAACTTTTGAATGGACGACGAATCTTTTTTTATACCAAGGTTGCCTCGTGTTTTTTATCTCTGGAGTTTGCATATCAATAACTACAGCACCAAAAAAAATGCACGTCCATCTTTAAGCTGTTTTACGGACCATTGGAGACAAAATGGCGCCTTTTATAAGGCCCTAGCCATTTATCGCATTCAAAATGCAAATTCTTCATAAGGTCATGAAAGCACTTCAAAAAAAAAGCTTCATTAGGACTTAAATTGTCACCTAGGTCGGCATAATTCTTGGATTAACCTGCGCCTGAGGAATAAAAACACGATTCTTATTAAGGGGTTTCAAATGAAAAATATTTGCCGATTGGCAATCTTGGCGGTTCTTGCTTTCCAAACTTCGGCTTGCCATAAAAACAATGATAATCAAGGACAAACAACTGCTTTAGCTCCAATGACGATTCAGTCATGCACAGCTCAGCAGGCTTATTCACCTTACGGTGGAAATGTTCCTTATTACAACCAAGCTCAAGCTGGCTTTTGTGGCTGTGCTTACGGTGAAGTGCCAGCTTGTAATCCTGGCGTTGGAATGGCCTGTGTTCCTGCACAAGCAAACTCAAACTACGCAGTTTATAGTTACAACGGTGGAAATTTTGGTTTTAACACTTACGGCGGATACAATCGTTTTTACGGCGGATATAGCGGCGCTTACGGCAATGCATACGGCGGTGGATACGGAAACAATTGCTCAACTGGAATTGGCCAAATTTGCCAAATTGGCGTCGTTGGTTCATGTGGTTATGGCCAATGTATTCAAGCCGGCCCAGGCGCTCCGTACGGAATTTGCGCAAACTATTAGTATCTCTAATGGGACACTTAACCCCTGTCCCTTTACCAGTTTCAGGAATAGTTTTTGCTAAGTAAACGAGCAAATTAGAACGAAAGTTATTAAATGGAATTCCTTAACCAACACAAAGACGCCGTGATCGTATCGGTCTTAAGTATTTTATTCGTGGCGTGCTTTGAAATGACCTTGGTTTTCCTCTCCTCTCATTACCAGATTATGACGCCCTAGAACGCTCCCCACGAAGTTGATTGCTGGCTTTATTGCTTGTGATATCTTCGCAGGGAATATGACAAACACAAATAGCTCAAGTTCCAACCCACTATTAGAAAAATCGACTCTTAAGCACGATGCGACACCCTTCGATCGCATTCGCAAAGAGCATTTTATCCCTGCCATTCAAAGTTCGATTGCAGCGGCTAAAGCAAAGGTTGAAGCGATCAAATCTTCTCAAGATCAGCCCACTTTTGAAAATACGATTTTAGCACTTGAAAGCGCACCTCACGAATTGAACTACATCGCCGGAGTTTTCTTTAATCTTCTCAGCGCTGAAAGCGACGATGCTCTTCAAGCAATGGCAAAAGATGTTTCTCCACTACTCTCTGATTTTTCGAGCGATCTCACTTTGGATCCCGAACTATTTAACAAGATCAAATCCGTTTACGACAGACGACAGGCGCTGAAACTTTCAGGTGAAGAACTAGTTCTTACTGAAAAGACTTATAAAGACTTTGCACGCAACGGAGCTCTTTTGGATGAAACCAAAAAGCAAAGAATGCGCGAACTCGATCAAGAACTTTCACAAGTTGGACTCGAGTATTCAGACCGCATTTTACGTTCGACAAATGAGTTTGAGCTTCTCATCTCAGACAAAGTTGAACTTTCTGGATTACCTGACTCAGCACTGGACTCATTTGAGCAAAATGCAAAAACTGCCGGAAAGACAGGATGGCTTCTCAATCTGCAGGCTCCCTCTGTTGTGCCGATACTGACCTATGCAGACAATCGAGCTCTCCGCGAAAAAATTTGGAGAGCCTATAATACCCGCGCGACTCACGGACCAAATGAAAATAAGACTTTGTGTCTTAAAATTGTGAAGCTTAAAGATGAGCGCGCAAGACTCCTTCGCTTTATTGACTTTGCCGCCTTTACACTTGAAGAACGTATGGCTCAAACCGCCGATCAGGTGATGTCATTTTTAAATCGTATGGTCGACAAATCTTTGCCAGCAGCGAAACGTGATATCGCTCTTGTTAAAGAATTTCAGAAAACTTTGCCAGGCGAAAAATACGAACTCATGCCTTGGGACTACGGCTATCTTTCTGAGAAATTAAAAATCTCAAAATATGATTTCGATGAAGAACAGTTACGACCATATTTTCAACTTGAAAAAGTCATCGCGGGAGCCTTTGAGCATGCACGTATGCTCTATGGTTTAGTTTTTAAACCTGTGAAAGATGTTCCGGTTTATCATCCTGATGTTCAGACTTTTGAAGTCATCAATGAAAAAACGAAAGAATTTGTCGGACTCTTTTACGCAGACTTTTTTCCACGCAAAGGTAAGCGCAGTGGTGCTTGGATGACATCTTACCGAGATCAAGGTTTGATCAATGGTAAAGTTTCACGCCCTCACATCAGTATCGTTTGTAATTTTATTCAACCAACCGAACATAAGCCTTCGCTATTAAATATGGATGAAGTGCGCACGCTCTTTCATGAGTTTGGTCATTCACTTCACGGTCTTCTATCAAATTGCAAATACACGACTCTCTCTGGGACAAATGTCTTTTGGGATTTCGTCGAGCTTCCTTCTCAAATTATGGAGAACTGGGTTTTAGAAAAAGAGGCTCTCGATCTTTTTGCTAGCCATTTCAAAACAGGCGAGAAAATTCCAGTTGAGCTTACGGATAAAATTAAAGCGACAACTCAGTATCAGGCCGGCTACTCATCGCTACGCCAACTTCAGTTCGGCTTGCTTGATATGGCTTGGCACTCAACTCCGATTGATCAGATTCATGATGTCGACAGCTTTGAGCACAAAATTTTGGCTCGCACTCAATTACTTCCATTTGTTGAAGGCTCTACTCGCTCAACTAATTTTAGTCATATTTTTTCTGGCGGATACGCGGCTGGATACTACAGTTACAAGTGGGCAGAAGTCTTGGATGCTGACGCTTTTGAACTCTTCAAAGAGCGTGGCCTTTTCAATCAAGAAGTGGCTGAAAGCTTTAAGACTCATATATTATCTCGGGGCGGTAGCGAGCACCCAATGGTTCTCTATAAAAGATTTCGCGGCAGAGAACCCGATCCAGACGCTTTACTCAGACGTGACGGACTCATTTAATTTAAAGGTAGTGGAATGGCATTAGCAAAAAAGACTCTTCAATTTCAACCGCGAAACATTTGTATTATGTACCGCCCGCAGACTCCACTGGCGGTTGAGAAAGCGCGCGAGCTTGCTACATGGTTGATAGATCAAAAATTTAAAGTTTTCGCGGCACCGAGACAATCGCTTTTAAAAAAATGTTCGCTCGTCACCGAAAAGAATTTGAACAATCTTGATTGGGTCATTGCACTCGGTGGCGATGGAACGTATCTCAACGCTGTCAAAATGCTGAAGGGCCGTCACACTCCTATTTTGGGTGTGAATATGGGATCTCTCGGATTTTTGACCTCAGTTAAGAGTGAAGACCTTTACAAAGCGGTACAGTTAACACTTCAAAATAAAGTTGAGTTTCGTCCCAGATCTCAACTTCACGTAACTATCAAACGAAATGGCAAAATTCGCGACGAAATCATCGCCCTGAATGATGCCGTTATTGAACGTGGTTCGAGTGCCCATCTCATCAATATTGCGGTTTATAGCCAAAAACTTTTAGTCTCTGATTACAAAGCCGACGCTCTCGTCATCGCGACACCAACAGGGTCGACCGCCTATAACTTGGCGGCCGGTGGACCGATTCTTCATCCGGATGTGAAAGCGATTGTCCTGACTCCTGTTTGTCCACACGCACTTACGAGTCGTCCGATTATTTTTCCGGACGATCAGCAACTCTCGTTTCGGCTTTTGTCTAAAAATAAAAATGCAAGCCTTGTCGTGGATGGCACAAATTGTGGAGAGCTCACTGTAAATGACGAGCTATTTGTGACCAGACATGACGTCAACCACTTTATTATTCGAAATCCGGGTCACAACTATTTTACTCTTTTACGTGAAAAGTTAAAATTTGGAGAGAGGTCGTAATATGCTAGTCGAACTGAAAGTCAGCCACTTCGCAATTATCGATAATGTTCACATGAGTTTTGGACAAGGGCTCAATATTTTGAGCGGAGAAACCGGCGCCGGTAAATCGATCCTGCTTAAGAGCTTAGGTCTTCTCATGGGCGAAAAGGCCCTCTCTGACACAATTCGCTCGGGCCAGGAGACTGCGACGATTGAAGGCGCCTTTGATCTCTCTCAGCGTCCGGATATAAAGGAACGCATGATTGCGATGGGAATCGAAGTTCTTGATAACGAACTCATCGTCAAGCGAGTGGTTTCAAACCAAAATAAGAGTCGAATTTATTTAAACGGAAGCCTGAGTACCCTTGCCTCTTTGCGTGACGTAGTTTCTCCCTTGGTGGAAGTCACCGGACAGGCCGTACCCCTAATTGAGATGACCGGACAGCATGATAATCGCAATTTACTTTCTCCCCGTTATCATCTCGATTTACTCGATCAATATAGTGGCGCTTGGAAATTACGTGCGGACTATGAAGCCAAGTACTTGCAATATCGAGAACTTAAAGAAGAGATTTTAGAGCTGAGCTCGAAGACTCGCGAAAAAAACCAACGCCTCGATTTCTTGATTTACCAGCGCGATGAAATTGCAGCTCTTGATTTGAGATCCGGCGAAGAGGCCCTCATCGAAGATGAGACGAAACGACTGAAATATACTTCTCGTTTGACTGAATTTGTCGAGCAGTCTGAGCGTCTTTTGTTTGACGATGAGGATTCGGTTAATAACAAGATTCACTTTGTTCTCAACCGGGCTCATGAAATCAAAAAATTAGATGCAAGCCTAGCCGATAAATTTGAAGTGCTTGAACAAGTCAAAACTCTCATGGGTGATCTTGGCTATGAGCTGAGAGATTACTCACAAAAACTTGAGGCCGATCCCGAGAAGCTCGAAGAGCTTGAACAAAGACTGAGTCGCCTTCGCGGACTTCAGAAAAAGTATGGCTCCACTGCGGACGAGATCTTAAAAGCTTTTGATCAAATTGAAACTGAAATTTCAAGCCTTGAAAATTCAGATACCGAAATTTCTGAAAAGCAAAAATTGGTCGCCTCACTTGAAGTCGAACTTAAAAAGATAGCGACCGAACTTCATAAGCGCCGTGTGAGCTCTGCCGAACTCTTAAGTAAAAGCGTCGGCGAGGAGCTTAAAGATTTGAATATGAAGGGCGTAAGCTTTGCCGTCAAAATTGAAAAGCTTGCCGAACTGAGCTCAACCGGCACCACTCACGTCGAATTCTGCACTCAAAACTCAAAAACGGAAGAGCCCAAGTCTCTCTCTAAGTTTGCCAGCGGCGGAGAACTCAGTCGTATTCTTTTATCGATTAAACGGGTTGTAGGGACTGCGAAGTATCCACGCACCTATTTGTTTGACGAGGTCGACGCTGGGGTCAGTGGACCAACTGCGGAAAAGGTCGGACGTAAGCTTAAGGAGATCGCTGACGGCAGCCAGGTGATTTGTATCACGCATTTGCCGCAGGTTGCTTCTTTTGGAGATATCCACTTTTTTATTCAGAAGTCGCAAACTAAAAATAGCGTTCAAATGGAAGTGACCGAGCTTAAGAACAAAGACCGAATTCAGGAGATCGCACGTTTGATTTCAGGTGAGAAGATTACTAAAACAAGTCTTGCACACGCTGAGCAGCTGTTGAAAGAAGTGAGCCAGTAAAGACTGGCTCACTACATGATGCTAAATTATTGTTTTACGCATTTTTGAATTTTACCAGTAGCAAATTGAGTGAGAGTGACATCTTCACCCGTCATACCCGAAATGCTGGCTTTAAAACCTTCAGCAACATATTCCATGTCTCCAACAACAGAACGAATATATGTCATTTTGTGAGTCGTAACAGGAGTCGATACTGCATTATTGTGAATTCTCAAAATAATTTGCTCTGGTCCGTTTGAGGATTTATCTCTCAAAACTGAATAAGTGACCAATGTTTCAGGTGTTGCTGGGGCGAAAGCTCCGCAATTAAATGTTTCAGACGATACTGCAAATGCAGATGAACTGAGTCCCAAAGCAATAGCTAAAAATACGAAATTTTTCATAATTTCTCCTAGGTTTGTTGTTTGTTTGTAACGACGAGACAATATGCAAGCCGCGTGCGCAGTTTTTTGTAAACCGTAGCCTGTTAAATTGAGTTTGAGCCATTTCTGAGGCCTTTTTAAGGCGAGTTGTGACCAGAAATGACTAAACTAAAATATATCGATCTATTTGTTTTCAATAAGCAAACAGCACTCTGCATTGATTTTCCGGCGTACCCAGATCAAGTCGTGTCGTCATCGGATCTTGTTTTTTTGGGTAGATCGTTGCAGTGACTTCATCTTGCAAGCCGTTCAAAATAACAAAGTTGAGCTTAGCAGTATGGGGAATCTGGTTTTCATCTTTTGGTTGAGCACCAGATTTAAACGGCGGAATAATTCGAGGATAAATTCGAGATCAGAGACAATGCCAAGAATTATTTTCTTGGTCACCGCTCCATACCGGACAATTTTTAAGGATGAAATTCAAAGCGTCCTCCGAAGTTTCGCCAGAACCCTTGGCAACAATGCAAGAAATGTCTTGAGCTACATTGTTTTTACTCAAGTACTCAAAACTGAGAAACCAGCTGCGATCCGAGTAAATGTAAAGACGTCTCCCGGTCTCTTTTCCTTTTGAAGAAAGATTAAAATTCATTTTGGATTTCTCAGAGAGTTGATTTGCCAGATCCTTATAAATCGAATCAGACCAACCACATCTGATTTGAACGACGTCGGTGATCAGAGACTTGTCTGCAGAGACACCAACGACTGGAATTAGAAAGATAAGTGCGAATAATAAATTCTTCATGTCTTCTCCTAAGATTTTTTCAGGGCCAGGCAAACTGATATCTGATATCCGGAACTGCGACCGACGACTGGGGCGGATGCGGCTGCCCGCTTCTACCATTCTCCCAGATTGTTTAGTGTATAAAACTTTCCGCTTTGTTCTGTCAAAATAAAGCACTCCGCGCGATCAAACCAAGCTCCTAGATTCACACTCCGAACCTGCTTGCCGTCTTTCACAATCAATTGATCATCCCGAACATGCACGTGTCCACTGATAATCAGATCAAACTCAGGCTTAAGTCTCAAGACATGCAGACGAATCAATTCTCTTATTTTTTCTTCACGAAGGCTCTTCGCGTTTGAAGTATATTCTCGACTCGCGCCGCTTGCGCGGGTTCCGATGGCTTTCACAACTGAACTTGGTAAATTGTGTGCCAGCCAAGGCAAAGGCTGAGTTCTTAAAAATCGATATAAAAAAAGGTAGCCTTTGTCGTCAGGATTAATCAAATCTCCGTGCTCCACTCTTACTTTCAGTTGCCCCAATTGAAAAAGAGCCGCGTTCGGATGAACTTGAATACCGACTTCATCTTGCCAAAATTTTTTGAGATAAAGATCGTGATTACCTTCAAAATAGTGAATTTCGAGTCCCAAACTTTTAAGACGTTTGAGCTGATCAACGATCGCTTTAAATTTTTCAATGAAAAAGGGATGAGATGCAATCCACAAATCAAAAATATCGCCCACTAAGAAAAGGTGGGTTGCGGGCTCTTGAGATTTTAAAGATTTCTCAATCTGAAATAAAAAACCGAGTAGGGTTTTGCTACTCGGTTCATTTGAATCTTTTAAATGTATATCCGATACAAAAAAGGCTTTCATAACGAAAGCCTATCTCAAATTAACCTATGCTTCCATCTACTTCGTCTGATTTTTTACGACGTAAGAAAGTTGGAACTTCGAGATTGCGATTTTCAAAAGGAGAATTCGCCATTTCGCTAGCAAGTCTGCGTGCCAATTCAAGAGGATCGCCGTTTTCAACGTCCATCGAAAGTTGCTCAGGCTGACCAACTTTAAATCGTTGCGCCTGACTCTCGCGATAAGCTTTCGCTTTTGCTAAGAGGGCTTCTCTTGGGAGGGGCTTTGGCGCTGCTCCAGCTGTTTCTGGATTTTGAGGAGCTTCATAATTTTGTTTTGCTGCTTGAGCATTTTGCTCCGGAATCCCCCCGGCAGCCCCCCCTGTAGTTCCAAAAGCTGGACTGGCAGTCACCTGTTGATCCGGATATTGCTGAGGAGGAGCTTGGTAAGAAGCCATTTGCTGTGCATGCATTTGCGCAGCTGTTGGATACGGCTGCTGCATTTGTTGTTGCGGAGGTGGCATCATTTGTTGAGGTTGCATATTTGGTGCATAGCCAGGTTGTTGCTGTGGCATATACTGATGAGTATTCGCCAAGTGAGTCATCTGTTGAGATGAACGCATTTG
>JAYUEB010000732.1:0-2986 GCA_043739525.1 Bdellovibrionales bacterium | reverse complement strand
TTGATTATCGGCGGTGGGCTCACCGTATGTTTGCGTCTTTATAAAACCTTTAAAGCCGAAAACCTGAGTAAGAAAAGATGAGTAAAATATTTGAGTTTCGCAAAACATTAAGCACAATTGAATCGAATCCTAATTCGGCATTTTTAAATTTTGCTGCGACTTGCCCTCTCTCTCAAGGTTCAATCGAGAGCATCCAAAAAGCGGCCGCTCAAATGGCCGAACCTCTAGGACAATATTTTTATCAAGCACTTAATTTGGTCGAACAAGGTCGACGTGAGCTCGCAACTCTCATTGGTGCCCATGCAAGCGAACTTGCATTTACCCAAAATACGAGTACAGCAATTAGTCAAATTGCTCTTGCTATTCCCTTCAAACCTGGAGATCGCGTTATTGCTCCCGACAACGAGTTTCCGTCAAACTTCTACGTTTGGCAAAATTTGAAAAGTCGCGGAGTTGAGCTCACGCCTTTTCACATTGAAAAAAATATTTCAGTCGTCGATACGATTTCAAAAATGGATCTTAAAAATGTAAAACTTTTAACCATCAGTGCGGTTAGTTTTCAAAGTGGAAGACTTCACGAAATGTCCGAGCTTGCAAACTTCTGCAGAAGTCATCAGATTTTATTTTGTGTCGACGCCATTCAAGCTGTCGGAGCAACACCCGTCGACGTTCGCAAATGGAATGTCGATTTCCTGGCAGGTGGGGCACAAAAATGGTTGTTAGGCCCCGTCGGTGCCGGCTTTATTTACGTTAAAAAGGAGTTACTCGAAAGTCTCAACGTGCCTTTTGTAGGATGGACGAGTTGTGAATATCCAGAATATTTCGATCTAAAGGATTGGAAGTTTTCATCCGAAATGACCCGCTTTGAGCCAGGACTTCCTAACTTTCTCTCACTTGTGGGCCTCTATCAAAGTCTCCGAGAACTTAAAGCTGTTGGCTGGCAAAATATTTTTGATCAGATTACGAATAACGTCCAATATCTACAGAAAGGTTTAAACTCTCTCAATTGCGAATTTTTAACCGGTGAAACAGATCAACTCGCCGGAATCTTAAGCTACAAATTCCCGAAAGGTTTTGATCATCGCGAAGTCATGAGCTTCTTGCATGATCGTAAAATTAGAGTGAGCGTACGAGATGACTACATTCGAGTTTCTCCGCACTTTATTTCAAATCAATCTGAACTCGATCTTTTCCTAGAAGCAAACTCGTCATTGTTTAAAAAGCCTCTCCAGACTAATAAGTGGAAACCAGCTAGTGTCGAATCTCAATCAACTCACGCACCTATTCTCATTGTCGGAGCATCAGGAAGTCTCGGTCAACTCATGGCCCAAAAGTTAGCCGAAGCCGGCCACTCTTTGATTTTGACTGATCAGGCATCAGAAGCTTTTGAGAAACTCAATTTTAAAAAAGCTCATAACAAACAGTCGATACAAAAAAAGATCTTGAATTTGCTCGATCAAAAGCAAATTCAAAATATCTTGACTGATGTTCAGAAAGAATCTGGTAAACTTAAAGGTCTCATTCAATGTTCTGGAATTGAGTCGGTTGATTTGTTCGAAAATCTGACATCTCAAAAAATTGATGAGCTAATTGATACCAACTTTAGATCTCTTACTCATATTTTTCATTTTTTCATAAGTAAGCTTGCGCAAAAAAAATCTCAAGGCGGACTTGGGATCCTAAATATTCTCTCATCATCTGGTCGGTGTGGATACCCACTTCTATCCATGTACGGAGCTACTCACGGCGGGTTATGGACTCTCGGAGAGTCACTTTCTCGCGAGCGTGTTTTCACTGACGTTCCAGTCACGAATTATATTGCTCCGTCTATGCATTCTCCTATGCAGAAAAGAATGGGCCGACTTTCACTTCGGTACTTTTGGGCACAAGGAGGATTTGACTACGAGTTCGTCGAAAATGTTGCCGATGAGGCTCTTAAAGCCTACCTGAATGGCTATACAATTAAGCTCTCAGCACCCAATCGCATTAAAATCTTTGTAAATTCATTTTGGCCAGAGATGATGGAGAAAAAAATTACCCAGGCCACTCATAAGAAGTAGTTAGCCGGGCTTGCTCGACCACGCCATCAAGCATACTCCCACCATCACAAACGCAAGCCCCACTAAGCTTGAAGCTTTAACGCTTTCTTTCTCCAAAAAATATCCGATGGCAACGCCCCAAGCAAACGTCGTCGCATAAAATGGATACACAACTGAAATTTGGCCGCCCATTTTATAACTCACGATAAACAGCACCATCACCAAGCAAAAAAGAACGACGCCCACAACATTTGGAATATTCAGAAAGCTCCCCGTTTCGGCAAGTATCTGACCACCTTTTTTATAATAATACTGACCGAACGCACCAAGGACGGCTGCGAGTAAATAAAGTAGAATCGGAATTTTTTGACTGCCCATAGAGATGATCTCCCTCACCTCATATGCTAGGTCGAGAGACACTAAAGTTCGTAGTGAAATCGAAATCCATAAATCGAAACTGGACCACGATCCGAATTGTAAGCTGGATTAGTCACATAGGCATAATCCAAACTTACAAAAACCTGAGACGTGGCTTCGAAAGAATAATAGGTTTCACTGATGATTTCTGGATTGTAATTGAGTCTTGAGTCACCAATTAGAAATCCGTAACCACCACCATTCAAATACGCGATATGATCACAACTCAAGTGATTTGCTATCAAACTTGTTGCAAAAGTATCGTGCGGACGTTTCCACGAATTACCTTTAAGACTTGCTCCGATACTTTCTGATTGATCAATTTCTGTAAATGCCCAGCTCTCCTCGTGCCCGTCGTTCCAAGAAAACCGAGAGAACACCCCTAGGTCAGAATTGATTTCCTGCTCAAGGCTGATTCCAAAGCCGTATTTGGTGCGATAGTCTCTGGTCTGAGTGATATCCATTTTGTATGGAGGGTTTGAAATAGTTTGTTGATAATTTCCCATGCGGGCGCGATTGCTAAAAGCCAG
>JAYUEB010000731.1:0-8990 GCA_043739525.1 Bdellovibrionales bacterium | reverse complement strand
TTAAAAATCCAAATGGTTCATCGATTATCATCACTCAAGGATCACCTTCAGATAGTGTTGAAATTCGTTTTGATGGATTTGGCGACGATAAAAACTATCAGTCTAATGTTGCCGGCGTAACAACTTACGACGATGCTAAGTTCACTCCAGGTCAAATTTTTAATGTGTCTTACAACCACGATAGTCGTCAGCTTACATTTAAAGTGCCTGAAGTTTTAAACGGTAAAGCGACAGGCGGAATCTATTCCTTTACTCTTGAGAGAAATAATTTTGAAGGGAACCCAAGATTTGGCGGCGACCTCACTTATGCTAAAATGGATGTAAGTGCTTTGCAGGCACAGTTAGATGTAGCGAATGCAAATATTGTTTCGGCTAAGGCTCTTGTGAAGTCTGCTCAAGCGGCACTTGATACTGCAAAGGCAAACGTAATGGCGGCGCAAGCTAAGTTAGACAAAGATAAAGCCACAATGACCGCGGAGGAAATCGCAGCGGAACAATCTGCGATTCAAGACCTCCAAGTTAAGATCGCGCCTTTGAGCGCTGCAGTTGATACTGCAAATTCTAATTTGGTTCTGGCGAAATCAGCTTATCCCGTAGCTTTGCAAAACATGGCGGATCGGCTTCACACAGGTCAAACAACGACAGCTGTGAAAAATGGATCAGCTAAATTTGATGGGCAATTTGCTCAGTAATTATATTTCAAACCAGTCTAAGCAAAGACAATAGAGTTTTTCGGACGGCGAGTCCTTGATAATATCAACACTCGCCGAAATAAACTTCAGCATATTTTCCCGAATCAAAATCGCATCTTTCTCGGACAAAGTAATTGGCGCAGAATAAAAGGCATCTGATGATGTCTCGGAATCTGAGATGAAGTCGACTCCAGATGGACAAGCGTCGTGCCTTTTTCTTATTGAGCTTGAGCCGCTCGACGATTGAATCCAGATTTTGAAACTCGGTAATTGCGGTGAGACTCCAAATCGCTAGATAGTACCAATTTGAATAGAGAATGGATTTCGCTTCTTCACCAAGTTGAAGATCTTGTTGGACGCGATTTTATATTTCGCGCGCTTGCTCGCGAACTTCTAAAATTTCTTCGTTTAAGGCCCTTTTATAAAGATGGCTTCCAGCTCGGCTGTGATTGACTAGTAAGAGAAAAAATTTCGTCTCGATCTTTGAAAGGGCAATATAGTCGCCAAGGAGGACTGCTTGCTTACGCGTGAGTTCGCGATCCATATTGTCATTAGGCTGATTCCGAAACTGCTTCAGGTTCGGGTGGCAGATTTCGGTTTGCCCGAACCGCAACTACTGTTTGAAATAATAGATGCCGTTGTAATTACGGCCAAGCTCTTCTGAATCCATTCCGTATCCCACAACGTAGCGATCGTCGATCGTCATTCCATTGTAATCGGGTTTAATAGGAAGCTCGCGACGGGCAGGCTTATCAAGAAGAGCTACAATCTTAAGAGATGCAGGATTGGAAGCAAGTAAACGAGTCTTTAAGAAGCTGAGAGTGCGACCCGTATCGATGATCTCCTCGCAGATCAAAACGTGTTTGCCGGCGATATTAACGCTAATGTCTTTCATGATTCGAACAGTTCCGAACTCGCCTGCGCCAGAGAGTTGTACGAAGTCGACTTGTTGATTGAGATCAAGTTGTCTCATCAAGTCTGCAACAAAGTGAACACTACCTTTAAGGGGGCAAATCAGAATGAGTTCTTTGCCGGCATAATCCGTTTGAATTTCTTTAGCTAATCTTTTAACGAGTTTCTGAATGTCAGTATCAGAAAGAAAGTTCATCATTTCGTCTTGCAGGCGTGCCATGCTGTTCTCCTCTAGATTGATAAGCCAGGGCCAGAATCTTGGGCCATTTGTAAATATCGATTTGCTACGGCGTTTTGCGGATCTTTAAGCAAAATACCTTCCCACTGTTCAATAGCTTCAACAAATCTTTTTGTTTTATAATAAATCAAACCAAGCTTGAGTTTAGCAGGAGTGAAATTTGGAGACGCGACAATAATCTGCTTAAGAATTTTAGTCGCGAGCTCATAGTCTTCAAGTTTAATGTAACACTCAACGATCTTCATTCGTGTTTCGGATTTTTTACTCGTGAGCTCAAGTGCTTTTTCGTAATGAGAAATCGAATCCCGATATTGTTTGTACTGAAAGTAAAGTTCGCCAAGCTCATCGTGCTTAGCAGCTAACTTTTCTTGAGTATATGGATCTCGTTGAACCTTTTTTTGGTCCAAAACTTTTTGTGCAGCCTGAAATACTTTTTTGCCTTCTTCGTATCGACCGAGATCATTCAAAATAATCGAAAGGCCAACAGCCGCATCAATAAATTCGGGATCAATTTCAAGGGCGCGCTTGAAAGTTTTAATCGCTTTATTAAATTTACCTTGGTCGTAATAGATACTAGCAATCATGTGATACACTTCAGGGTTTTGAACGTTCATCATGATAAGTTGTTGCAACAAAGATTCTGCAACCTTGTAGTTCGCATTTTTGAAATGCTCACGTGTCGTTTCTAATAGATCTTGAAACTCAATTTGCGCCATATTTTTTAAAATCACCCGTTTTTTTGGCCTCATCAGAACCTGCGTATTGGCTCTTGAGGCTGTTTAAAAACTGTTGGCCCTTTTCTTTTTCACCAGTTTCGAAAGCAGACTTTGCAGCCCCATAAAGAGCGCGTGGCTCAAGTCCTAAGCCAGGATACTTATCTAAAACTCCTTCGAATCTTTTGAGCGCACTATCGTACTTTTCTCGAATAAAATAAAAGTGCGCTATGTAGAGTTCTTTTTCAGCTTTCATTTTGAGGCAATCCGCTTTGTGTTGTTTCGCTTCCAACACATATTGCGAAGAAGGATATGAATTTACAACTTCATCAAAATACTGAATCGCTTTATCGGCCATCGTTAAATCGCGGTCGATCGTTGAGGGAAGTTGCATGAAGTAACTCATCGCAAGCCTGAAAGTAACGTAGTCAATTTTTTCATGCTTTGGATGAAAGTCTTTGAAAAGTTGGTACGCGTTTTGAGCTTCGATGTAAGATTCGCGTTTATACTGTAGATCCGCGATTTTAAGTTCCGATAAAGCGGCGAAGCGGCTGTAAGGATTTTTATTTTTAATGTCCTGAAATTTTTGAATCGCCTCTTCGTATCGTTCATCTTTTTCAAACTCCTCAGCGAGCTTAAAAGCTCCTTCAGGCGTTGAGGTATCAATTTTATCAGCTGTCGAACACGAAGTTGAAGCAACCGCCATACCTAAGACCAAAACAAGGATCTTAAAGGTTAAAATGAACTTAAAAACAGAGGTATTTTTCATTGGCTAGAGCTTATTGCCCTTGCGTTATGTAAGTCAAAAGGTACCTGCTTAGTTTTGGAGGCGCGGCGCACTGAATTTGATCCCAGCGAATTATTCTCAGTGCGCTGCGCCTCCAAAACTAAGCAGGTACCTTTTGGCTATTCTTCTTCGAAGCGCGGAAACTCAATCAGATGCTCGTAAATTGCAGTTAAAGTCACCTTGATTACACTCGCGACCGGGATCGAGATCATCATCCCCAAAACTCCCATGAGTTGGGCACCAATAATGATCACAATGATGACCAAAGCCGGATGCAAATTCACGATTTTTGCGACCACCATCGGGATGATGATAATCATGTCGATGAGCTGACCGACAAAATAAATTGAGCAGACAATAAGCACGTTAAGTCCAATGGGATCTGCAAGGTGTGCATCTGGAGAAATTAGGGCAATTGCGACGGCTGGGGCGGCTCCAATAATAGGTCCAATATAGGGGATCAAGTTGGTGATCGCAGCTACGAGCGCCAGAAGAGTGGCGTAGGGAAACGCGATGGCGAGAAGTCCGACCCAGACGACGACGCCAACAATGGCAGCTTCTAAAAATCGAGCGCGAATAAAACCGCCGACTTGATCGTTGATTTGATGAAAAAGATTGAGTGCTAATTCAAAAAGATTGTTCGGTACGAGGCTTAGGAGTGAGCGAGAAATGGCTCTTCCATCTTGAAGCATAAAAAATGCAAAAAGAGGGGCAAGGATAAGAACCGTAAACGAGTGCGAAACGATAGAGGGAATGAGCGTTGAAAGTAAAGTTGACTTTTCAAGAAGCCAATTATTGATAGCGTGAGAAAAGTTAATATCATTTGTGCGAAAAAAAATTTTAAAGTGATGCTCGGTTTTAACAATCATTGCGAGCAAATCGGCCTGTAGTTTAGGGGCTTCATGTAAAAGTTGCTGAAGTTGATCAACGATAAGAGGAACAACCAAATAGACACTCAAGAATATGAATATGCCGCTAATGGTGAAAATCACGACGACGGCAAGGCTACGAGAAACTCGTTTGCGTTCAAGCCAATTGATAAAGGGACCAACCATATAGTTGATCACAAATGCCAAAACAAACGAGACTAAAAGATCGTCCACCTTCACTAAGACAATAAGGCTTGTGAGGATAATTGCGATGACAGCAGCAAGACGTAAAAGTCGCTCGCGCCTGAGGCCTGAGAGAGGTGCGTTTCTATCCATTGTCTCTTTCCAAGGGAGGTGGAACTCGTGCTTGCTTGAGTGCCATTCTCAATTCTGAAACTTTCGAGGTGGTTTCTTTGAGACGTCGACCGAGTACTTCAGCCAGCCTAAAAATAATTTTAACTCCAGTTGAGGGGCTTCGATTCAAAATTTCAAGGAGATCGGGCTTAAAGAAGCCAATCAGAGAAGATTCATCTCGAGCGATGGCCGTTGCAGTTCGGCGGCCGTTTTCTTCAACGAGTGAAAGTTCGCCAAAAAAATCACCGTCGGTCAGTTGGGTGATAAAGACATCGCGGAATTCTTCATTCGCGGCGTGTTTGTCCGATATGAAAATTTCGACTCGCCCCGTGACGATCATATACATTCCGACACCGGCTTCGCCTTGCTTAAAAACATGTTCGCCAGCATGAAATTTTCTGAGGTGGACAATGTTCTGTAAAAGCTTAAACTCTTGCTCTGTTAAATCTTGGAATAAATGATTGGCCTTCAGGGCGGTATTGAGATCATTTTTTTTGGCTTTAAGTCTCAAAACATTGTCCCACAAATAATTCATGTTTCACGTCCGCCGGTAAGCATAAGATTTTTTTTCAAGGTCCAGCCGGTCATTCCGCCTGGAAATGTGACTTGCAGATAATCACCTTGTGAAGATTCAACGATGACCTCTAATCCTTCGAACAATTCGAAAAGCTGAGTGCTCTCAGCGTCAGGTGCCGACATAACTTGAATACGGCTTGGAAGAACTGTTGCGCGCGCAATGTTCAGATCGTAAAGCTTGGCGCCACTGACAAATGTTGAAAGAAGTAAAATTGCAAGCATGACTCCAGCAACCCAAGGAATGGCCGGTGCAGGTAATTCTTGTTCACGAGATCGCTTTCTCTCACCAAAATAGGCGAGTAAAAGCCAGAAAGTTGCGGCAAAAACAAAAGCCGTTAAGAGAAAAAGGTACTCGATTTGAGCATGATTTAAGACGCGGTCTCGCAAAACTTCATAGGTATCATTTTGACGATTGAGTTCAGGATGTTCAATTTTCTTTTGAATGAAATTGAGAGAGTCATTTGCCAATTGATTATGCGGATCAAGTTCTAAAGCCTTTCGCCAAAATGCGACGGCAGAGCCAATATTTTTAGAGTCATATTCGACTAGACCTAAGTCATAAAAAGCTTCGCTACTTTGGGTTTGGCTTAAAAATTGGGTGAATAGTTGTCTCGCATCGTCGAGTTTATGGCTTTTGTAAGCCGCTGTCGCAGACTGAAAAAGGGAATTTGCATCAGTTGTGCTTTGCGAGAAGCTGGTAGATCCAAAAGTCAATAATGAGAGGCTTAAAAATAGGCTAACCATAGATAGCAATTGTAGATCTTTGATGGCGTTCTGCAAGATCTTTTTTTGTTTTGTGTACTTAGCTTTGTCTCGGGGATAAAATAGCTATTCTCAATCAATTATCTTTTAAGTGAGGACGCGAGTCATGTCAGAACTAGTCGGAAAGCAAATTCACAATAGTACAAAAATTGAATCACTCATCAAACAACTTATCGATGAAGTTGGTTCAGTTACCTCTAATATCAAAGGTGTTCGTGAACCAGATGGGGCGCAAGAAGCACACTCTAAAAAAGCTTTTGATGAGATAGCAAAATATCGTGGACGACCTTTGTTTTATCCATTTCTTTCAACAGGGGCAGGTCGCGGCGTATACGTCGAAGTTGAAGATGGAAGTGTTAAGCTGGATCTCATTAACGGAATCGGAATTCATATTTTTGGTCACTCACATCCACGCATTTTAGCAGCTAGCGTTCGCGGCGCTCTTTCTGATGTGGTCATGCAGGGAAATCTCGAACCTGGCGGCGAGTATGCGACAATGGGCAAAAAATTGGTTGAATTAGCAGGGAAACAAAGTCGCTTAAAATATGCTTGGCTTTCAACGTGCGGAACAATGGCAAATGAGAATGCCCTGAAGATGGCAAGACAAAAACATTCGCCGGCAAAAATGATTATGGCGATGGAGCATGCCTTTGCGGGAAGATCTCAAGCCATGGCTGAGGTCACAGATAATCCAAGTTATCGCCAGGGCTTGCCTGAATATCGCGAAGTTCTGCGTATTCCTTTTTATGATGCGAATAATCCAAAGAGCTCTGAAAATGCGCTCAAGATCATGAAAGAGCACGTTGCTAAATTTGATAAGCAAATTGCAACTTTTGTTTTTGAACCCATGTTAGGTGAGGGCGGATACCGTCGAGCTCCGCGTGAATATTTTGTTCCGATGCTTGAGTTTTGCAAACAGCAAAACATTGCGATTTGGTTTGATGAAGTTCAAACTTTTATGCGTACCGGAGAACTTTTTGCGTTCGAAACTCTTGATCTCGGAAAATACGTGGACATTTGTACAGTCGCAAAAACTCTTCAAACAGGTGCAACACTTTATACCGAAGAATATAATCCAAAACCAGGTTTAGTATCAGGGACATTCTCGGGAGCTTCAGCAGCAATCTCAGCCGGAATCGAATCTCTCAATATGCTTGTTAATGAAAACTATTTGGGACCAAAAGGTAAGATCAATCAAATTCACAATGACTTCGTTGCGATGCTCAATCGATTGAACGATACCACCTGTAAAGGACAAGTGCGTGAAGCTGGCGGTATGGGTTTGATGCTGGCCTTTACTCCGCTTGATGGCGGAAAAGACACGGTGAACACGCTCTTGCAAAAATTTTATAAAAATGGACTGATCGCATTTTCATGCGGTCAAAATCCTTATCGCGTGAGATTTTTAGTGCCCGCAATTATTGAACCAAAAGATATCGAACTAGCTGGAAAGATCATTGAGAAGTCGATTCACGAAATGATGTAGTTGATGGATTTTATTACCGCTTGTCGCAAATTTATTTCAATTGATTCGAGCCCGAGCAATGGCAATTGGGAACTCGTTCAATATGCGGCGGAGCTGTGTCGAGAAGCCGGACTTCAAGTTGAAGTTCAGCAAGAGAATTTAAACGGCATTTTGCAGTCAAATATAATCGCGAGACCTTCTGAAAGTATACCTCCCGACGAATTGATGCTGCAAACGCATCTCGATACTCCAGATCCTGGTGCCTTTGCCCTTTGGACAAAAACAGATGCGAATCCGTTTAACGCTGCCATTTATCAGGATGCGATTTATGGTTTAGGAGCCGCTGACGTTAAGCTTGATTTTTTGTGTAAGCTTGAGGCCATACGACCACTTGTGAAAGCCAAAATGAAAGTTCCATTTGTCTTGGTGGGCAGTTTTGGAGAAGAAATCGGCATGCAGGGTGCGATTAAACTTATTCGCAAGAAGAAAATTACTGCTAAGCGTGCGTTGATCGGTGAGCCAAGCGGAATGAAACTCGTTCATGCAGGTAAGGGATTTGGAAACGTTGAAATTGAAATTCCTTTTTCTCAAGAAGAGATCGACTATCGCCGTCGCCATGATTTAAGTGAGAGCTCGAGCACACAAAGTAAAATTTTTCTCGGAAAAGCTGCGCACTCCTCAGTTCCAGAAATGGGCGAGAATGCGATTCGTAAAATGTTTGAGTATTTCATGAAGCTTCCTGAAGGCCTCATGCTGATGGAAATGCAGGGCGGAATTAATCACAACACTGTGCCGGCGAATGCGGTTTTAGAAGTGGACGTTGTCGGCGGAATTAAAGATGCCATTGGGAAGAAATTAGAGAGCGTGATCAAAGTGATATCAAAAGTCGAAGAAGACTTTAAAAATTTTCCAGATCCAAATTTTGATCCACCTATTCCTACAATGAACATCGGAATGGTTCGTACTTTGCCAGATCACATTAAATTAGTTGGTTGCTGTCGTGTTCCTCCAACGGTGACAAACGAGAATTTCGAAAGTTGGATGGATTTAATACGTAATACTTGTGAATCTGTTGGCGGTGTCTTTCGCGTCACAGATTACAAACAAGCATTTAAAAATCAGGCTCAGTCTGATTTTATGAGTATCTGTAAGCAACAAATGGATAAACTAGGCTTAGAATGTGAGCCTGCAACTCAGGCTGTAACAAATGAGGCGAATGTTTTTAGTCGATTTGGTATCGAATGCGTCGTAACGGGTCCGGGACAGGGTGTTGGTAATTCCCATGCACCCAATGAACATGTCAAAATAAGCGACCTCAACAAGGCCATCGAGTTTTATCGCGCTGTTGTGGAGAAAGTTTGTCTATGAGTTTTGTGTTAAGAAATGTGCATCTCCAAGATTTAAAACAGCTAAGCGATCTTGCAGGGCAGTTTTCACTTTTAAATTTGCCTGCGGATAAAAAAATCCTCACTGAAAAAATTGAGCGTAGTATGGCGTCCTTTGCTGGCGAACTTCCGCCTAAAGAAGCTGAGTATCTTTTTGTTTGCGAAGATCTTGAAGAGAGCATGATTGTAGGAAGCTCGCTCATTCTTGCGAAGCATGGTACTGAAGATGTCCCTCAT
>JAYUEB010000730.1:0-8991 GCA_043739525.1 Bdellovibrionales bacterium | reverse complement strand
AAATAAAAATTTAGGGTCGGCCACTTTGTCGCGCATTTCGATAAAGTTTTCTTGTGCGAGATCCGCTATGGCATCGACGTTTTCTTTTCGATTTCTATAAAACTCGTTAAAGACATTTTCCCAATCGAGGTTTGCAAGGTGATTGGTGAGAATGCCAGAAAGAACTTGGCAATCTTCAAATCCACAGTTCATTCCTTGGCCAAAGAAAGGGACGATGGCGTGAGCCGCATCTCCTAAAATAAGAGTTTTATTTTGAAACGACCAAACGTTTGACTTGATTGTCACCATATGGCCCGTCGGATTTTCAAAAAACTCTTGATTGAGATTTGGTAGCATTTCGAAAGCATCACTAAAATATTCTTTAAAGAAGGCATTCAACTGAGCGGGTGTCTTAAGCGATTCAAAACTGATATCACCTTTTTCGGACAAAAAGAGGGTCGCAGTAAAGCTGCGATCCATATTAGGCAATGCGATCAACATAAAGTTTTTTCGTGGCCAGATGTGGAGGGCGTTTGCCGGCATTTGAAAATCGCCGCTCGCATGAGGCGGAATCACAAGCTCTTTATAAGCGTAAGATAAGTTCTCAGCAGTACATTTAGCGCCAGTCTGAGCTACAATGGCATCTCTTATGGCCGACGCGCTTCCGTCGGTACCAATCAATAGGTGCGCATCGACTTCAATATGTTTTTCAAGCGCAGAAATATGTGCGATGTTTTCTTTCAGATCAAGGCGCGTAAGTTGATGATTGAAGTGAATTCGAACGCCATATTTATTTTCAGCATGGGTCATCAAAATCTTATTCAAATCACTTCTAGAAACCGAATAGATGCATTCTGACTCTCTGCCATAGGCTTGAAATTGGGTTTTCCCATCAAGCGCATGAACATTGCGTCCTCCCATGGGGATGCAAATTTTCATGACTTCATCTTTAAGTCCGACAGCTTCAAGCGCTGAAAGGCCTCTTGTCGAAATCGCGAGGTTAATAGATCTGCCTCCTGCCATTTTATTTTTTCTCATATCTGCGCGTCGCTCATAAATCTCCACGTCAAAACCGAGACGCGCGAAATAAATTGAGAGAAGCGAGCCAACGAGGCCTGCACCGACTAACTGAATTGGTTTGTGTCCGTCAATTTTTTGTGGCACTGGCTAAAATCTCCCATAGTTCAAATATATCTTGGTGATTGTTATAAAGAGGAATCGGCGTGAAGCGAATGATATCAGGTTCGCGAAAGTCACAATGAACACCCATTTTCACAAGTTTTTCATTTAGTGCGCGGGCATTATCTTTAACTTTGATACACATTAAGTTGCCACGATCAGAAACCTCTCGAGGAGTGACAATTTCACAAAATTTGAGTTCATCGATCAGGTAGGCGAGGTACGAAGTAAGATTAGCGCCTTTTTCAGATAAGCGAGCCATGCCTGCTTCATCAAAAAGCTCAAGAGATGCGCGAATCGCCGCGAGTTGAAAAATCGGCGGATTGCTTAACTGCCAAGCTTCGACTCCAGGAATAGGATCAAAAGTTTTTTCCATCTTGAAGCGAGTTGCTTTATTTTGTCCCCACCAACCTTGTAAGCGCGGGCCTTTAAAGTCATGTGCATGTCGAGAGTGTACAAAACAACCCGCAAGTCCGCCTGGGCCCGAGTTGAGATATTTGTAAGAACACCAAACAGCAAAATCAGCGCCTGAAGCGTGCAAATTCATTTTCAAATTGCCGGCACCATGTGCGAGATCGAAACCAACGAAAGCTCCCTGACGATGTCCGACTCGCGTGATTTCTTGCATATCAAATGCTTGGCCTGTTAAGTAGTTGGCATTTCCGATCATGACGAGCGCGAGTTCAGGGCCCTCCTTCTCAATGCGCTCAACGATATCTGCAAGACGAAGCCAATGCTCGCCTGGGCGCGGATAGAGCTCAATCAATGCATCTTTCGGATCAAGTCCATGTAATTTAATCTGGGATTGAACGGCGTATTGATCGCTTGGAAATGCTCCGCCTTCAATTATGATTTTGTATTTCTGTTTTGTTGGCCGATAAAACGAAATCATCATAAGATGCAAATTAACAGTGAGAGTATTCATCATGACCACTTCGATTGGCTCAGCACCGACAAGATTCGCAAGCATATTCGTCACAAATTCATGATACGGAAGCCACGGATGTCTCGCGTGAAAGTGTCCTTCAACTCCAAACTTCGCCCAGTCTTCAAGTTCAGCAACGATATATTCTTTCGCTCTTTTTGGCTGGAGTCCTAGGGAGTGTCCTGCAAAATAGAGCGAGCGCGTCCCATCGGGTTTAAGTGGAAAATGAAAGTCGGAGCGAAATTTTTTAAGCGGATCTAAATCATCTTGAGTCTGAGCGTATTTGAGTGTTTTCTTAATATCCATTTTGTATCCTATTTGCCTAACCAGCGCAGAGCGTTTTGGAATAGAAGTTTTTGTTTTAATTCAGTTGAAAATAATTTCTGTTCGTCAATCAATTGACCAGGACGATCTTCTCCAAGTGGAAAAGGATAGTCGCTCCCTAGTGCCACACAATTTTCGCCAAAAATGCGAATAATCATCTTTAAGACTTCTGCATCGTGAACGAGGCTATCGACGAAAAAGCGGCCAAGATATTTTTCAGGTGGATGAGGATTATCAATCGCCATCAAATCAGGTCGCACTTTAAATCCATGTTGAATGCGTCCAAGGCTTTGAGCAAAACTCCCGCCACCATGAGCAAAGGCGATTCTCAAGCGAGGAAGAAGCTCAAAAACACCAGAAAAAATGAGCGAACAGATTGCGCGACTCAGTTCAGCGGGCATTCCAACTAACCATGGCAACCAGTATCTGGTCATTTGCTTTTCGCCTGCCATTTCCCACGGATGAATAAAAAGAGCGGCACCTAGTTTTTCGGCCTCTTTGAAAAAATCAAAAAATTTTCGATCTCCCAAATTTTCGCCATTAATGTTTGTGCCAATCTGAACGCCGCTCATCTTAAGGTCCAGCATGATGCGACGAAGTTCTAATATGGCCAAATCTGGATCTTGCATCGGTACTGAGCCTAGTCCATAGAACCTCTCGGGATGTGCAGAAGTCTGTTTAGCAATATCGTCATTAAGATAACGACAAACTTCAAGAGTATCTTTAGGTTTAGCCCAGTAGGAGAACATCACTGGCACGGTCGATAAGACTTGTTGAGAGACATTGGTAGCGTCACATTCATTTATACGCGCAATTGGGTCCCAGCTGTTACTCGCGACGGTTCTGAAAAATTGACCATCGTCTTTGACCATATTCGCGCAGCAGTCTTTCGTATGATGGAGCTCCATGAAGCCTCCATAACCAAAAAGTTTTTTGAAAGCCGGAATTTCCTTTGGCAAAATATGCGTATGAATGTCTATTCTTGAGACTGATTTCATTTGTTTTTAGTAATTTTCTTTCCGCACTTTTTGCAGGTGCAATTTTCGGGATTATTATAAAATCGATCAAACAGGGGTGGAAACTGAGTCACAATATCAGTGAGATGAAAAGATTCTTTATAAACTTGGGCATGACAGTTCTCGCAAAACCACACGAGGCTATCAATCTCGTGGGCGTTTCGCTTGCGCTCGATTACGAGGCCGACGGTGCCAGCAGGTCGTTGAGGAGAGTGCGGAACATTTGGCGGTAGCAAAAAGATTTCGCCTTCAGCGATTTCGAAATCCTGTGGGCGATCATCCACCCAGAGCTTCAAATTAATTGTGCCTTCTACTTGGTAAAAGAACTCTTCGCTCTGATTGATATGATAATCCGTGCGTGCATTTGGGCCACCCACGACTGTCACCATGAATTCGCTATCCAGCCAGATTTGTTGATTTCCGACAGGTGGTTTTAAAAGATGACGATTGTCAGCAATCCATTTTTTAAAATTAATAGGTTTCATTCGAGAATTCATGTCTTTCTCATTGTCGCAATACACTTGAGTTCGATTGCAATGGGGGTTGGAAGACTTAAAATCTCAACTGTTGTTCGACAAGGTTGATTGTCTTTGAAGTATTCAGCGTAGATTTCATTATATTTTTTAAAATCTTCTTTCATATGTGTTAGAAAAACGGTGACGTCGACTAAATTCTCCCAAGCAGAGCCTGCGTCTTCCAAAATCATTCGGACATTATCAAAAACGCTTCGGCACTGGATTTCAATATCATGAGAAATAATTTTGCCTTCCGCATTTAAAGATACACCCGGAATCTCGGTTGTTCCCGCTTTGCGTGGTCCCACTCCAGATAGAAAAAGTAAATCTCCAACACGCTTTGCATGCGGGTAGAGTCCAACAGGTGCTGGGGCTCGGGTTGAATGATGACTCTCGTTCATAAAATCTCCTAAATTTTCACACAAACATTTTTTGCTTCGCTAAAAAAGCGCAAAGCATAGTCTCCGCCTTCGCGCCCCATTCCAGATTCCTTCACTCCACCAAACGGAGTTCTGAGATCTCGGAGCATCCAGCAATTGACCCAAACAATTCCACTTTCAAGTTTTGAAGATACACTTCTTGCAGTATCTTGATTTCTTGTCCAGATACTTGCAGCGAGACCGTAGCCAGTCGAATTGGCATTTGCAATTGCCTCAGACTCAGTTTCAAAACTTTGAAGTGTAACGACGGGACCAAAGATTTCTTCTTGATTTATTTGAGACTGAGGACCAAGGCCTTCAATAATTGTTGGCTGAACGAACCAGCCATTTTTATTACGACCATCCAGTTGAGAGGCATGTCCCCCTGTCAAAAATTGACCGCCTTCTTTCCGTGCGATTTCTAGACAATTCAAAATCTTTTTGTAGTGTTCTTGAGAGACAATGGACCCTTGGTCCGTGTCTTCAGCCAAGGGATCAGCTTGCTTGAGTTTGAGTGTCGCAGCCAGAAAGGCTTCTCGAAACTTCTCGTAAATTGATTTTTCGACAAGGATTCTCGAACCGCAAAGGCAAATTTGCCCTTGATTTAAGAATGCAGCTCGAACACTCATGCGAACCGCTTCATCGAAGTCGCAATCTGCAAAAATAATATTTGGATTTTTACCACCCATTTCAAGAGACAATTTTTTGAAATGAGGAGCAGCCATTTTTGAAATCTCGCGTCCAACACGCGTTGAGCCCGTGAAGCTAATAGCTTTAACAGAAGTATTTTGAACAAGCTCGGGTCCAAGCTTAGGACCAAGACCGTGAACGATATTTAAGACTCCCGGTGGTAATCCAACATCGGCGCAAATTTTTGAAAGAAGATAAGCGGTCATCGGAGTGATCTCGCTTGGTTTCGCAACTACACAGTTGCCAGTAGCCAATGCAGGAGCGATTTTCCAGGAGAAAAGATAAAGTGGTAAGTTCCATGGTGAAATACAGCTAACAACTCCAAGCGGAGAACTTTCAGTAAAATTCATCGCGATATTTTCAGTCTGAAAAACTTCGGACTTCGAATTTAAAATATGGCTCGCAAAAAAAGAAAAGTTGAGCGCACTTCTTGGAATATCAAGCGAACGTGCGAGCGCAATAGGTTTTCCGCTATCAATACTTTCTGCTCGGGCCAATGGTTCAAGATCTTCTAGGATTCGTGCGGCAATGGACTTCAAATATTCACTGCGTATTTCAAGGCTCGTTTGAGACCAAGTTGGAAAAGCCGAACTTGCAGCTTCGATTGCTCGCACGACATCTTTTTCATCGCTATCAGGAATCTTTGAGTAAACCTGACCTGTCGCAGGTTCAAAATTATCTAAGGTCTTTTTTGAAATGGCTTCGGCAAACTCGCCGCCAATATAATTCTTTATCTGTTCCATAGTTCCTCGATGGGGCCTTCAATTAAAATGGCGCGTACCGGGCTGGCATCTGCATCTAAAATTCTAAGAGGGAGAGCCGAGAGAATATATTGGCCCTCGCTGATAGAAGTTAAAATAATTCCTTCAAGAATCGCCATATCATTTTCAAAAACCTCGTGATGAGACTCTAAAACTTGATCATCTGCAGGATCTATTGACGGTGTATCGATGCCAACGAGTATGACACCTTTGCTCGCTAAAAATTCAACGAGCTCACGCGACAATGAAACAAAATCGCCATTCCACTTGTCTGGATTTGGATACGAGAGAGTTTTAAACAAAATTCGTTTAGCAGAAATTTCTTTAGATTTTAAATCTGAAACTTGAATCCGCGCTCCAGGCTTGAGGTCGACCTGAATCACCTGACAGGCACCAAAATAGTAATTGAGATCGCGCTTGTTCATGCCGACGCCGGACGCATGATAATGGTTGGGAGCATCTGTATGCGCTCCCAGATGTACGGTCGTTTGAATTGAGGAGAGTGTCAGATGATTGTCTTTTTCGAAATCCATGACCACTTGGCGTGAAAATTTTTGGTCTCCAGGAAAGACCGCGATTTCTTCAGAAATCAGAGGTGAAATGTCATGTATTTTAAGCGACATGCGTGGAGTTTCTCTCTCAGAGACAAGAGAATCAAGCTAGAATTGAAGCTTCAGATTAAGAAAATCGAGTAGAGTTGGATTGCCCCTTGGTGGTGCTTTTTGTCCCACTTAAGTGAGACATGACGGAGGAGCATTCCCTCAGGTGATTTTGGATTATAAATGAGGTTTTCTAAGTAGGATTTGCCTTCAAAATCAGGAAGTAGACTGTGAAGCGAGGGGACTTTATGTGAAGATCTTGTTTGAGCATCCAGAGAAACGAGATTCAGGACAGCTTTTGGTGAGCTTAAAGCAGGTTGATCTTTTAATTGAAGCCGACTCGGCAATTGCAAAGCAAAAACGTGGTTTGAAATCAAAAGGGTCGCAAAAATGAAAAAGCCTCTCATAGGCATTTAGCTTCGCAAAAAGCCGACAGATTGTCATCCCGAGTACATTTACTTTGTCAAAACGTCGAAGCAAAGTGTCAAAAAGCGTGTTTATATTTGAGTGAGAAATTATAAATAGGTTCGGTGTAGGTACATTGGGTGCGATCAACGTTATTGCCACAAAGATTTTCTCGCTTCACGTCGAAATCGTATTCCTTGTTCATCTCAGCTAAGCGGTTCATCTTAGCAGCCGAAGCAAATGGCGCAGGTTTGGGATGATTGATCGTTCTCAGATTCTCTGCGACAAGATCATTAGCGCTAAACTCTACTTTAGCACCAGCGTCGGTCCACGGACCGTCGATCCTTGCAGGAATAACCTCAACCACCTTGAGTTCACCATTGGGCTGCTTCACGACTCGACTCAATAGAACTTGATCGTCTACAATTTGAGAGACCGTAAATGTATTAGGGGCCTCACCTGCGTGGGCTTTAGCTAAGAATAAAAATAAAGAGAAAATCCAGATTTTCATTAAGTTTCTTGTTTGCAAGGCGCTCGCCAAACAGGATCTCTCAAGAATTTAGATTTTTTTGTCACCTAAATTGTAAATGCGCCAAAGTGGGGTGCCCTTTTTGTCACATTTCTACAATTTCTCCAAAAACTCTTCAATTTGCTTTTCAACAAAGGGAATCGTTTCGGGATTCATCACATTTCCGGAGAGCACATGATTATTGGCTCCTGGAACTTCAACTAAAAATTTTTTTGTCGAACCAAAATCTTTGAAACGCTCTTCAATTGCCGGGACACTTACGACTTCATCCTTATGTGTGTAGAGAACTAAAAGTGGAATTTTAATTTTAGAAAGATCTTGAGATCGCATTAAATTCTCGCAATCCATCAACTGGGGGAAAATTTTTGTCGAGTAACGGGTTGTCCAATATTTACGATTGAGGTCATTTTTGGGAGTGAACTCATGGTGTGTACCCAAAATGATTCGCGCAAACCAGACACCAAGAGGACCAGAAACAAATTTTGCAATTGGATTTGGAAGTTCAAACATGGGCGAAATCAGAATCAAAGCCTTTATATTGTCTTGATGTTCTAAAGCCTCAAAAGTTGCAAGTAGTCCGCCAAAGGAAGTTCCAATCAGTGCTAAATTTCGTCCAGAAACTTTGGCTTTTTCCACAGTTCGATCCGCATCGCTTAACCAATCAAGACATCGGCTTTCTCCAAAACTATTTCCGCCATCATCAATTGCGTGCCCAGTGAGTCGGATAAAATAAGTAGGTGCACCATAGTAGTCTGCTAGGTCTTCGATGACGGGAGCTATTTCTTGTTTCGAAGCCGAAAATCCGTGGATATATCCGAAGCTCCAATTCTGAGATTTGGTTGGAGTGCCTTTGGGTTGATACAAAATCTCTTCTGCACCATTAATGACATGAGGTGGATTTTCTAAAGGCCTTGGCTTTCGCTGAGACGGATCGATTTTTAATAAAGGCCCGAGTGCCAAAATAAATAAAACTGCGATTAAAGAAAGAGAGATGCGAAGTATTCTTTTGCGCGTAAAAAAACCCATGAGTCAAAATAAACTCATGGGTCGAATTTGTATAGTCCATACCGACTATTTATCGTGACGGACTATGTAAACTACAAATCAGTTTCAGCTGTTTTTTTGCCAGCTTTTGCTTGAGGAGCCACTTTTGGTGGACCTGCTTTCATTGCACCAGCGGGAGCTGTTTTTGCAGCTTTGCTATCATCAAGAGCGGGAGCATCTTCAGCAAGAGAAACCGGAGAAATTACGCCGATTTTGTTGAGTTCCAAAATCTTTTTGCGAAGGTCTTCTTGAACTTGTTTGTTTTCTTTCAAGTAAACTTTCGCTTGATCGCGACCTTGTCCCATACGTTCGCCATTGTAAGAATACCAAGCGCCTGATTTTTCAACGAGTTCGTATTTCACAGCGAGATCGACCAAGTCGCCTTCTGCAGAAATACCTTCGCCGTACATCAAATCAAATTCAACTTTGCCAAATGGGGGTGCCATCTTATTTTTCACAACTTTAACAGCTGTGCGGCTACCGATGACGTCTTCACCATTTTTGATGGCTCCAACACGTCGAACATCCAAACGAACAGACGCGTAAAACTTAAGGGCGTTACCGCCAGTTGTTGTTTCTGGATTTCCGAACATCACACCAATTTTC
>JAYUEB010000729.1:0-2990 GCA_043739525.1 Bdellovibrionales bacterium | reverse complement strand
TTACCTTGATAAGATCCCGTGATTGTCGTTGTTCCGGCGACTAAGCCTGTTACGACTCCATTTGCGTCAATCGAAGCAAAATTGGGATTTGAATTTGTCCAAGTGATGAGTGTCGGATCGATGTAAGCAGGATAGGGAACGCTCGCGCTGCTCTTAAATGCTGTAAAGATGTTAATCTTCTGTCCGACGCCCACGACAGACTGAGTGGTAGGTTCCAGCCAAAATAAAAGGGGCGCAGGAGTAGGAGTTGGTGTTGCAACACCCGAACCGGAATTAGTGGGAGGTGCCGAAGTTGTCGCGGGGGATGAATTTGTTGTCGGTGCCGAGCAAGCCGAATAAAAACCGATTAAGATCGGTAGTGAGATTAAAATAATTATGAGGAAAGGTCTGATTTTCTTCGTTTGATGGGTCATTTGTGCCGCCTTGAGAGGTGATAGTCGATGTAACTCAATTCTACGGCGCAAAAGCGGGGATGTATAGTTTCATCAAAATATCCGTGCTCAAAGTGAGACGTTCATAATATCCTATGTGAGCGAGACATTCCATTTTCTTATAGTGAGGGTATCAGTAGGGATTGAGTGAAGAAAAAGAGTATAGTAAATAAATAAAAAAATATTTGTTAAGCTGATGCCTGAAACGGAAGCTGAGAGACCGATGGCAGCGGACCGCTGCCTGAAAACTGATTCCCGCACTCTTTAGGCCGCCATACTCTGTTAACAGTTAAGCGGTATGAGTCCCAATTTTGCCGTCTCTGCTAGTCAAAAAATGAGTCGATTTTCGCTCAGCTCCCGAATAAAAGTACCTCGTCAAAAATTAAATAAGCTACTTGCCTAACGCATGAAATAAAACTAGTGTTCGGGCTTCTGAGAGGCGAGCCTTTTGAGTGGCGAAACAAGGAGATTTGATATGAAGAATTACCTCGCGTTATTTGCATTTATTGTTGGGTTGTCGGGCGCTCAAGCAGCTCCTCGTCTTGAGAAGCTCAATCTTGATCCGACTCAAATTTCAGTATCGGGTTTGTCGTCCGGTGCTATGATGGCCGTTCAATTGAACGTGATTTATTCTTCTTGGATTCATGGAGTAGGTTCATTCGCGGGTGGAATTTTTGGTTGTGCTGAGGGTGATGTGAATCGTGCTTTAGACGTTTGCGTAAAGACTCCTGAGCAAATAAATGCCGCGTCTTATGTGAAAAGAATTACTGCGCTGGCAGATAAGGGTCTTATTGATCCAGTTGCAAATCTTCGTTCAACACGCGCATTTATTTTCACTGGAACTAAAGACACCACGGTCAATCCGCACGCTTCTCAAAAATTGGCAGAGATGTATCAGGGTTTCGTAGCGAGCGCAGATCAGATCATCGTCCGTAATACAATTCCCGCTGAGCACGGTCAGCCGACTCTTAACTACGGAAATGCATGCGATCAAAGAGCGAGTCCATGGTTGAACAATTGCAATTACGATGGTGCCGGCGCAACACTTTGGCAGTCATATGGAAAACTGAACTCGAGAGGTGTGATGGATAGTTCTCATTTGAGAGCTTTCGATCAAAGTGAATTCGGTGCGGGACCAGCATCAATGGCTGCAGATGGTTATACTTATGTTCCAGCCGCTTGTGCTCAGGGGCAAAAATGTCGCCTTCACATTGCTCTTCACGGCTGCGAACAAAGCCCAGTATTTGTTCAAAGCACTTACATGACTCATGCGGGTTACAATGAGTGGGCTGAGACAAATAATATTGTCATTCTTTATCCTGTAGCAAGTTTTGCTGTTGGAAATCCTCTCGCTTGCTGGGACTGGTGGGGATATACAGGAAATGATTATCTCACCCACAACGGCAAGCAAAACCAAGTTATCAAAAATATCGTTGGCCGACTTTACGGTAAATAACTTAAGGAACTTCTAAAAATAAATTCTCTTTCTTTGCGCCGCGGATTTCTTAAGCCGTGGCGATAGCACGAACAAAAGAATAGTAGAATAGACCATTCTTGGCAGCCTGAGCCACTTTTACCTCGGCTGTCATGTCATCGATAAGGCTTTGACTCACTCTCTTGCTTTCAAGCAGTGCAGGCGCTGCACTTAAAAGAATATTAAAAAAGTATTCGATAAATCTGTTTCGCATTGAAGTCTCTCGCGAGTCAAAATGAAGTGGCCTGAATTCGAGTTGGATATTTTTAAAGCCCGCCTCCTTTAGCAAAGGTCCGAGTTGTCCACCTATATTGGGATGGCCTTGAATAGTGGGCTGAAAGTCGTTTAACTGTGTCCAGTATTTAAAAAATGCTTCACCATATGGTTCAAAATAAAGACTGTGATTGAAAACTTCTGTGCAATAAATTCTTGCTCCAGCTTTAAGATGTTTTCGCACCTGCTTGAGCGCCAAATGCGGCTCAGGCACATGTTCTAGAAACCAACATAAAAAGGCCGAATCAAATTTTTTATCGAGTGAGAGTTTCTGAGCGTCTTGATGGTGAAGTTCGACTCTTTTGCCCAAATCTTTTTTAAGCAAAGATTTAGCGACACTTAATTGCTCAGGAGAAAAATCAACACCATCCACATGAATTTTCGGAAATCTTTGTAAGATGATTTTAGTTTGCGCTCCGACACCGCAGCCAACCTCAAGTAAATTTTTACATTTTTTGAGATCGATGCCCTCATAGGTCCATCTCTCAAGAAATTTTGCTTGATGAAGGAGTCTGTCTTGTTCGACTTTTGAAAAACCGTGAAGATATTTTGTCTCAGCCATGAGGTCTCAATGCTATCTAAACTTCGTGAAGTAGCCAAGGTTTAGCTCTGACTATTTTGCCGTGAACGCGTAGAGCCTATCATTTGCGGCAACGTAAATGCGCCCTTTTGCAACAATAGGAGTCTGAAAATGCTGAACATTTGTCATTTGCTCTCCTGCGCCGCCGCCGCTAAAAATCGTTTTGCCGGTATTTGCATCAAAACCGTAAAGACGATTGGTACTTTCTGCTCCTACGCCCCAAATCATGGGG
>JAYUEB010000728.1:0-2994 GCA_043739525.1 Bdellovibrionales bacterium | reverse complement strand
CACTCAAGAAGCACTGGGCGATCTCGGTCAACTTTTGATTTTTGCGAGTGAAAGAACTCCAGAAAAGCTGGAACTCAGAAAATGGGCATGCGCGATTTTGCGTGTCATGCATGTTTATGTTCATTTAAAGAATGATTTATTCTCGGCCTTCAATGATGAAATTCAAGGTCAAATTTTAAATCCCATTCAAGAATCGATTGAGTCCTTTAATGACAAAATTATATTAGGTCGGGACCATCGGTTTGGAGACGTTGAGCTCAGTAAATTTAATATTAAACCATTTAAGACAACTTCAAGCTCTGTTATTAAATTACTTGCTAGGCCTGAGCGAGTGGCTTTGACCCTGCTTGACAAGCTGGGTGTTCGTTTTGTGACTAGTAATGTTTTTGATTCTTTTCGTGTGATTCGATTTCTGGTTGAGCACCACATAATTAGCTTCGCCCATATTATTCCCGATCAAAGTAACAATACACTTTATCCACTCAACGTTTTTCTTGAAGTGATGAGAGAAATTGAAGCTGAAAATAAAGTGGTTTCTAAACTCGATTGGCCTCAGCAAGAAGCCTTACTTGAAAAGCGCCTTGGGGATAGTCTTAAGCAATCGAAATACCAAGCGCAATATTTGGAGAAGGAAAATCAATTTTCAGGTGACGACTATAAGTTTATTAAATTTATTAATCGTAAATTGATCACTGTGAATGTTGGTACCGGCCAAAACGCTCGGCCTTTTCGATTTTTCTATCCCTATGAAATTCAAATCATGGATCATGCAACCTTTTTGAAAAATCAAAGTGGACCAATGGCCCACGACGAATATAAAAGTCGTCAACGAATTAAAGCCAGAGAGCGTGTCTTTGGCGATCATCTAGAGGGTCATGACTCGTGATTTTGACTTGGACTTATATCCGTGGGTTCATTGGAGTTTTGTTTAGTGTTGTTTGGACGATGATTATTGCATTTCTCGTATTGGTTTTTGGAACTTTCAAGCAAACCAAAGTAATCAATGCTTTGGTTTATTACTGGGCGCTCTTTCCACTCAAAATTCTTGGGCTTAAGGTTGAAGTTTTTGGCCGCGAAAACTTACCTCGCAAAAGTGGTGCGATCTTTGTTTTTAATCACCAAAGTCTTTTTGATATTTTGGCGGTGCATTTAGTTGCGGATATTACCGTTCGCTTTGGAGCTAAAATTGAGCTTTTCCAAATTCCTCTTTTCGGTCATGGGATGCGCGCCGCGGGAGCGCTTCCGATTGTCAGAGAGAATCGAAGTGAAGTGTTTAAAGTTTATCGAGAAGCTGAGCATCGCATATCTGAAGGAGAAAGTTTTATTTTGGCTCCAGAAGGAACACGGCAACCAACTCCAAAAATCGGGAATTTTAAAAAGGGTCCATTCATGTTTGCGGTGAATGCAAACGCACCAGTTATCCCGACAGTCATTGTTGGAAGCTTTGAGGCCATGCCAAAAAAAGATTTACTTCCTAATTTGGGACGCCTGAGTCGAACAATCGAAGTTCATTTTTTAAAACCCGTATCGACCCTTGGAAAAGAAAAAGAGATAGCCGCCTTGACTGATGAAGTTCATGCTGAGGTCAAGCGTGTGTTTGATGAGCGACACAAGATTCTGTATCCATAGTCCTTTGACAAATGACATTTCGCGATCATTTCTTACTGCATCGCTTGCCAGGTTGCTCCACGATCAAGACTGCGAAAGCGGTTGGGGGATTTTAGGCCGAGATCCATCTTGAGTTCAAGCTCGTTGCCTGCAAAATCAAGCGGTAAAACTTTAAGAAGTTGAAGAAAGCGCGGCGAAGAATGGTATTTGAGCCTGGCCGCTGTAATGACATTTTCCCAGCGAAGATAGGGCTCAAAAGTTTCACCATGATCTGAGCTAACAAAAGCTCCAATAAAGATATTTCCGTTTGGGCTGACTGCAAGTGGATAATTTTCGTCTTTGAATTGCGCGATCTGGGTCCATACTTTTCCGTCAAGCGTTTTGAATATCCCGCGGGCTGAAGCAAATTTTAAATAAGGAATATCTGGGCTCGAAACCATATCGTAAATTTTGCGATCAAAGAGTTCTGAAGTTGTCAGCTGAATAGCTTCATTCGATGAGTCACTCGAAAGGCTGTCGTCGTCGATCGCCCACCAAAAAGTTCCTTCGTCAGAGATTCGAACTTGACCCCATTTTTGAAGCTCGCGATCGAGTACTTTGAGAGCTGCAACTTCTTTAAGCTCAACTATTGTGCTTGATTCAGTTGAGGCTTCCTTTCTGAGGGGAATACGTTTTAAAGATTCGCCGAATTTTGGGTAAACCGAATGAATCGCCAGAGTTTTGAGTGTCACGGCCTGGTTTTTTGCTATGTATCCGCTAAAGCTTTCGGTTTTAACTTTGAGAGTGTCTTTGTTCTCGGCCAGGACGTGAACAAATCGGTGGGCACGCAAGCTATCTAGAAATTGTGAAGTAGGACTCGGCCCCTCTGTGAGGCGGGTATTTGATTTGAGCCAAGCTCTTCCGAGTTCATCGTCCTTAATTTTAAGCTCACTGGTTCTCAGCCAAGAAGCTTTCGGGCCTGAGAGTTGGGTTAAGCGTTCGCATAGGACCCAGTCGCCGCGCACTTCGAGGATTTTGAGTTTAAGATCTGGGGGCCAAGTATATGCGTTCAGACTTTCCATGTGCGCGCTTGTTCGGATGCGGATTGCATCTTTGCTATAAACAAATTGCGTGAGATCAAGCGGAGTCAAAACATGATTCGAAGGGAGCCAGCCGACTTTGTTATCGGCCGTTTTTACTTTGTACCAGGCTTCAAGCCGAATATCTGAAGTTTTTCTCTCCAGAACCTCTCTAGGAAATGAACCAGACGAAAACAAACTACTCGGACTGAGATAGACGGGCACCGCGCCCGAAGAGAGCGAAAAGGCTAAAAAAGAGATGAACAGAGAGGCTTTGAAATGATGCATTAACTCTTAGTTTGAGCTTGGCCTTAAGATTCATCAAGAC
>JAYUEB010000727.1:0-9043 GCA_043739525.1 Bdellovibrionales bacterium | reverse complement strand
GGCTAACGGATCTGACTCTGTCAATGCGAGCCGATGCAGAGAAAGCTCACCGAGCTGGAATCATCAGCTTCAAGCAAATGAACCGAAGTCTTGTCGGCTCGTAAACTCGCCTTAGGTCCCCTAGCCGCGAATGCCAGGTCATTGTCCTGGTTAATAGCGAAAGGAGGACTGGCGTCCATTGATCCGTTCTTTAGTCGAGTCAATCCAAGGTCTTTTTATGCCGATTGGACTTATTGGAGGAGTGTTTCAGAGTGGCAAGTCATTTTTCGATTAAATGGAAATTAAGTATATCTTTCGTCGCTCTGAGCCTCGGGCTTGTGAGTCTATATATTATTATGGCAAAGCAGACTTTTGAATCCGACAAAATTTATTATATTTTCGAAAGCGAACAAGCTCAGCTTGAAAGTCTCAGCCATGACATTAATGAGCAGATTGAAAGAATCCTCTTTGATAGCCGATCCCTTCTTGCGGGATTTGATTTTCAGTCCTCAAGCTTAAGTTCATTAGGGAAAACTCTTTTTCAGGAGCATAAATATATTTTGGCAATTGAAATCTGGGATCACGCGAATTCAAAAAGTATTTTAAAAATCGAGAAAGTGGCAAGCATCCTTCCAAATTTTTCCAAAGATAGGATCTTAGCTAGCCAAACCCAGCTAGCCGCAAATTCCGCCCGGTTAAAAATCGAGCGCCTGGATGCGCAGAAGTTCTTGATTTCATCGTCTCAGCAGACGCTTAAAGGCGGCACGCTGTGGCTTAGAGTTGTTGCTGAATTTTCAAATCTTCTACCCAAATCCCCTACAGGAAATTTGATCCTCTCGCAAAAAGAGCAGATTCTGGCGGAAGCAGGAAATAATAAAGTCCAAACTAGCGTCGTACAAGAAATTATTGAAAATTTAAGCAAAGATCGATCAGAGAAAACGTCCCTTCAGGATATTCAGGACAGAAAATACTTTATTTCAAGCACATCGCTTAAATACGATGGGCTTCGATTGAGCTCCATTGTTGATTCTGAAATTGCACTTCATGCCCTTAATGTGCTCTATTTTAGATCGCTCATTTTTTTGGTGTTTGCGGTTTTGGTAACCGCTTTGATTGCGGTGCTTTTATCGTCGAAACTCACCGAGCAATTGCAAATTCTAACGGAGCGAGCCGTTAAGATCGGGCACGGAGATTTCTCCTCGAAGCTAGATGTAAATTCCAATGACGAAGTGGGCGTTTTATCAAAGGCTTTCTTGCGAATGTCAACAGAGATTCAGCGACTACTCATTGAGACCAAAGATAAAACTCGAATGGAGCAAGAACTAAAAACCGCCAAAATTGTACAGGAAAGTCTTTTCCCAAAGGTTGCAAATTTTAAGAGCGACTCTTTTCACTTAAGCGGACTTTTTGCAACATCGAGCGAGTGCAGCGGGGATTGGTGGTATTATTTCGAAAGAGGCGACGATTTATTTATTGTTATCGCCGATGCGACCGGCCATGGCACCTCGGCAGCGCTCATTACAAGTGCAGCCAGATCGTTATTTTCACAAATTGAAATTTCTAGCTCAACGCTTTCGGAAATGGCCACACAGTGGGACCGCGCTATAGCAAGTTGCTCCAACAAAACTCTGTATATGACAGCACTTCTTTTGCAGGTAACGAAATCATCGGGCCTCGTCCGCTGCCTAAATGCCAGTCATGAATTGCCTTTTCTAATTCGTAGCGACAAAGAAAATCATCGCGCCGAGCCCGTCATGCTTGCTGTGAATAGGCGCATCGGGGAGTTTGTAGGTAATGAATGGATCGAGACGAATTTTACGTTGGCCCATGGCGAGACGCTGCTGCTATTCACCGACGGTTTAACTTCAATTGAAAATTCACTAGGCAAACCCCTAAATGAGCGAAAATTGATGAAGGCAATGTCGCAGGTCTTAGAAGAAAACCCAATCGGTGCCGAACATTTCTGTAGCAAAGTTTATGAGTTATTTGAAACCCACCGTTTAAACGCGCCCCTCACCGATGACGTCACTCTGGTCGTGCTGCAAAGGTCGTCAGCATGATTAGGCTTAAGCGAAACGAAAAGATTCTTGTCGTTTTTTTACTTTTTGGCATTGTGGCCAGTGGCGGATATTTCTTCTATTCGAGCTCTTCTATTAAATCTGTCAAAACCGCAGAAAATAGTCTGGGATATGTGAAGCCCTTAGGAACTGATGTTAGGCTTCGATCAGAAAGTACCCCAAGCTGGGGGCGTGTATCTCAAGAGGCCAATGTTTTCAAAAACGATCGCATCTACACAGGCTCTTCGTCCTCTGCCGTGATCGGACTCAAATCAAAACAGAAATTAACCATTGAGCCCAATAGCATGGTGATTATTTCCGATCACCAAGATTCACTTAACCTAGATTTAAAAAGTGGCGGCTTTTTTGGAGAACTTAAAAAAGGGGCAAGCCTTATCGTCAAAAAAGGCAAATCTGTTTTTGAAGTAAAAGGCACTGATGCTAGTACGACTCTTCGCTTAGAATCAACGAATGATCAAGAAATTAAACTCGTAGTTCTTAAAGGTGAGGCCGCTCTGCAGTCACAATCAGAGCCCAATGCTCCTATTCAAAAAATAGTAGCCAATGATGAAGCCGTTATTTCAGATTTAAGTTCCAAAGTTGAAATCAAACCCTTAAGCATTCACTTACAATCTCCACCTCCAGGCGCGGCGCTTTGGGATGACTCTATGCTCATCGATTTTTCCTGGAGTACATCGGATCTAGAAAAGGCTGTGACTTTAGAAGTTTCCGACGACCCACTTTTTCAGCAAAACGTCAAAAGCATACCTAAGCTTAAAGACTCAAAATTTTCTATGAAGCTCACTCCTGGGGGTATTTATTTTTGGCGGGTAAAAGATGAGTCCTCGCAACCTAATCGAAGCCCGACGGCTAGCTTTTCTTATTATTCGCTTAAGGGGCCGGATCTTCCGTTAGAAACTGTGATTGAAGGGCCGCTCAATTGGAAAAATGAAATTACTGAAGCCGCTACTTTAAATTTCCGTGATCCATCATTAAGTGAATCTTATGAAGTTGAAATTTCTGAGAGTGATCAATTTTCAAAAATTCTGTATCAGCAAAAAAGTGAAAAGACCGACCTGCAAATCACGAATCTTAAAGCCGGGAAATTATTTTGGCGAGTTAAATCTTTCCATCCAAGCCGTGATGATCTTATTTCTAATGTCGCAATTTTAATTATTAAGTCTAATGAAACCGACAAGGCGATTCCAACTCCACGAGCTCTAGCTTCTAGCACTTCTGACGCTGCTAATCCTGCGGAAATTAAAGCTAGTGGAGCTCTGCCAGCCGAACCACCGCCAGTTATTTTTGAAGAAAAACAAAATAGTAAGGCAAATCAAATTGAAATCTTCCCGGCAGTTTTAGCCAAACCAATCAAAGAGTTCGATATACCAAAAGCGCCGCTCCCATCGAATACAACGCCTGAGCTTGCCCCTGCACTTTTGCCTCGTCCTACGATCATAAAAAAAACTTTCATCGAGTTTTGGCTTTGGTTGGGTTCTGGAATGAATTTTCAGTATTATAAACAAAGCATTCCTAATATTAACGGCGAAGCCACGTTTCAAAATATCCAAGGCCCCACTTTACTTATTCATGGCGGCGCTCAAGGTAAAACATTTGGCATGGATCTTTCTTACAAAGAAACTCCAGGCAAGATGGCATCTTCAAGCTCAATAACAGTTACGAACGGCAAATATAACTGGCGCACGCTCTCAACTGAAGGGCTCTATCGGTTTGATGAAAATTGGAATTTTCGATTAGGTTTTCAAAATCACCTAATGCCCTTTATGGTGCTTGATGCAACGAGCGCAATCTTAGATGTTAAAACCAATACGTTAACAATGCTTACATTTGGTTTTGATCGCCGGTTACAAGTAACTAGTAAACTGCGCGCCGAGTGGCAAATGCGCTATCAGCAGCCACTTTTATCAGGAAGCACTGATGGCACTGCTTTTAATGTTAAGCCGAAATTTGCCTTCGATGGCTCTGTCGGCAGTGTGTATTCGCTCAGTGATACCACAAGGCTGGGCATTTATTGGTACGGGCAGTGGCATCAGTATAGTTTTATTTATGGACGCGGCGTAAATGAATTTTCAGGAAGCCAAACTCTTTTTTATTCTAATATTGAGATCAGGCTCGGGCTGGAGTTTTAAAAAAAGAAAAAACTCCTATTTGATCAAAATAAGTCAAAAAATGTATCATGGACGAACGTCTAGCTTTTACCCTTAAGTTATCATTGAAAAATGCCGAACTAATCTTCAAATGAGTCACTTTCTGAAATTTGATCAAAATCCACTTGGCCACCTTAAAATGCTGTTAGCTTTTTCTATAAGCTTAGGATTTGCTTTTATGAGCTGCGGTTGCATGGTCAGTGACCAAGTGCAGGCTCAGTTTGATCGTGTACAAGATTTTAAGAAATCAGAAATTATCTCAAACGGCCCCGCAGTGGCTGACGGACAATCTGAGCTTTTAGTTGTCATTCAGTTGATGAATACGGACGGCTCGGCTGTGAAACTTTTTAAACCAGCCTATGAAGTGATCGCAGGTTCCGGCGTAAGCGCGCAGGCCTGTACCTCTTCAAATGAGAACGGGGTTTCAACGTGCGTACTAAAAGCAAGTCTTGCTGGAACAAAAACCATTTCAGTGACGAATATTAAAATTGATTTAAAGGCGGATGTTGTTTTTAACGCCCCTATTGCAGGTAAAGCGATGTTTGGTCTTATTTCAGCTACGAAAAATCACTCTCAAAATGGTTTCAATCTTTCTGCTTCAATCGGCAATCAAGAACCTAAACCCGTTCAATCTAGTGGAGCTTTTAAAGTCTACGGCGGCGTTCAGGGAGAGGTGTTTTCAAGATGAAAAAGCTATTTTTAAGAGTGCTTTTTTTATTCGTTGCGTGCTTTCTTGGATATGGGCACAAGGCTTTCGCCACTCCTGCTGGCTTAACCTATCAAGGACGGCTTGTTAAAAATAACTTACCTGTAGAAAGTAGCAGCGTTACTCTCACGGTGAAAGTCACTAGTCCCGATGCCAATCAGTGCGTGCTTTTTGAAGAATCGCACACGCTTAATATGACAAATTCTGATGGAATTTTTTCTATTAAAATCGGCGGCGGCGCTAGAACCTCAAATGATGTGGGTTTTACGTTAGCACAAGTCTTTAGTAATCGCGCCACGGCCCTTAATTCCCTAACTTGCCTAAGCGGGGCCACCAGCTACACCCCGACTTTAGCTGATAGCCGAAACGTCTATGCTAGCTTTAATGATGGTACTGATACAGTGGCTTTTGCTCAGCCCTACGTTATTCAATCTGTTCCCTATGCGATTGAAGCTGAAAGGTTAGCCGGAAGAACGGCAAGTGAGTACCTGCAAACTACAACTGATACTACTCAAACTAAACTCAATGACGTCATGGCGCCTACTGCCTTTACTGAGCTCTTAGCTTTAATTAATGGTACGAGCTCTCAGTACGCAAAAACCGCCAGCGGAAGTTTTACAAGCGATGTGAGTCTTAATTCTCATAAAATCACAGGCCTGTTAACTCCGACAGCGGCCACTGATGCTGCCAATAAGTCGTACGTTGATGGCTATGTTGGCGGAGAAGCAGCTGATACCACAACCCTTACAGCACTTGCTGCGGGCGATAGTGGAAAAGTTTTATCTTGGACCGGGACCCAGTGGACAGCAGCCGTGCCGAGTGCTGATAGCACAAAGCTTGCGCTCACTGGCGGCACGATGAGTGGTTCAATTGCCATGGGTGCTAATAATATTACGGGTATAGGCTACGTGACGCAAAATCCAGGTAAGTACTTTCAAGTCGGAAACTTTGATGATGCCGGTGAAGCGACAATGGCCGGCTCACTTTTACCTACTCATAAAGGCGCCACTTGGTATAACACCACTTCAAGTGAACTGAAATACTGGGACGGCACGCTGGTTAAAACCATGAGCACTTCGTTTGCGAACCAAGCAGCAAACCAAGTTTTTGCAGGGCCCGGCAGCGGGGCTAACTCAGCTCCCAATTTTCGAAGTTTAGTTGAAGCTGACATTCCGCAGTTAACAGCGGCAAGTAAAGTTTTAAATTCAGCCACGACTGCGACAAGCGCTAATACGGCAAGCGCGATTGTAGCAAGAGATGCCTCTGGGAATTTTGTAGCCTCTGATGTCAGTTTAAATAAAACTCTTTTTAAAGATACAGGTTCAAACACCGTTACTCTTCAGGCACCTACAACGGTTACGACTTCTTATGTGTTAAAATTACCTGCTGCCACAGTTGCGGGTGATGCAGGGAAAGTTTTATCAACGGATGCCGCTGGGCAATTATCATGGATTGCGGCAGCAACAGGTTCCGTGACAAGCGTTGGTGCAACAGCTCCGATTGCGAGCTCTGGTGGAGCAACTCCCACCATTTCAATTGCCAAATCAGATGCTTCAACAAACGGATATTTGGCAGCTGCGGATTTTACAGTATTTAACAATAAACAAAGCACCGCTCTACCAAGTGCAAATATCTGGGTCGGAAATGGGTCAGGCGTTGCCACTGCCGTTAGCGCTTCGGGTGATGTGAGTTTAGTTAACACAGGCGCTTTTACTGTGACAGGCATTAGAGGAAAAACTGTATCTAGCACTCTTCCCACAGCTTCGGGTCAGATACTTCGCTACGATGGAACGTCTACATATTTGCCTGCGTTTTTGTCTTTAGCTGATATTAGATCAACTGTTGTTCCTGGTAATACAATGTATCCCGCATCAAGTTGTACTGCTGCTCAAACAATGACTTGGAGCTCGCTTACTGACACAATGTCGTGCACAACCATCGCTGTTACAGATAGCCAAATCACTTACGCATCCCAAGCTGCCAATAAATTCTTAGCTTCTCCGAGTGGAGCCGCCGGTGCTCCAACTTATCGCGCAATTGCATCAGCTGATCTGCCAGTAACGGGCGCTGGTGGTGCCATCATCAACGGTGGCAATACTTTTGGTGCGGCATCCTCAATCGGGAACACTGATGCTTTCGATTTAGCTCTTAAAACGAACAATACGACCCGAATGACGATTTTATCTGGTGGCAACGTCGGGATTGGAACCACGACTCCGACATCACCGCTACAGGTGACTTACTCGAATAGTGCTGCTTTCGGTTCAAATCATGGAGTGCAAATTCTGCCAACATACGTACAATCTGGCACAGCCGCAGCTAACGACCTGTACATAAACCGAACTGAAACATCAGTTGGTTCTGGCACGCAAAATTTGATTTTGGCCCAGGTTGGTGGAGTTGATCGATTTTATGTTAGCAGGCTTGGCGTTATGTTTTTATACAACACAGCCAACATCTATGGTGGTTTAAATGTATACTATCCAGCGACCGTTGGTAAAGGCGTCTACAATTCTGCTTCAAGCACTGACTTACCTTTCTTTATCAATCCGACCTATACGCAATCTGGTACTAGCAGCACTATTGATCTTAAAATAAACCGAGTTGAAACATCATTGGGCTCGGGAACGCACAGCTTCGCGGATTGGCAGGTATCGGGTACAACTAAATTCAGAGTGAGTAACACCGGAAACGGTTACTATGCTGGCAACGTCGGTGTAGGGACGACCAGTCCCGCATACAAGCTCGATGTTGCAGGTGATACGAATGTTGGATCGGCGGCGGCAGTGACACCGCAACTGACAATTAATGGCGGAAGTTCTGGAACTGATTTAGTTCGATTAGTGCGGACTTCCGGGGCAACTTTGACCTATGGATGGAGCCTTGCTGGAAGTAAAATGTCGTTTAATAATGTCACATCGACTAAGACCACACTGCAAACTTCTTATGGCGCAGTTGTGGCTGGAACAAGCGAAGTCAATGTAGGTTTTGACTATGGAGTTGCCGCTACAAACGCAGGTGATCCCGGCTTATTGAAGGGAAGTGATTCAGGTCTTGGCGCTTCGGACCTAGCCGGCGGTGACTTGTATATTACTCCGGGACGTGGAGTGGGGGCAGCTACACCGTCTAAGCTTTATTTCCAAACTCCGGTTGCGACAACTTCGGGAACAACACGACAGCTTTTATCGACAAAAATGACTATTGATGGCTCTGGCAACGTCGGCATTGGAACTACAGGTCCAAGTGGAAAGCTCGAAGTAAACAGCGGAGCAGCGGGCGCAACCACGGGTTTAATCATCAATACTACTTCCGTTGGTGCTAATACTTACGAGCAATATAAGGCCAATGGTACGGTCATCGGAAGTATTACTTCTGCGGCTGGTGCGAACGTTGCGTTTAATACGACGTCCGATGTACGTTTAAAAGGTGGCTTCCAGCAGGTTGCTTCACCATTGAAAACTTTGAACCAGATCGAGGTTTCGAATTTCTACTACCTTTTAGACCCAACTCATCGCCAAGACGGATTTAAAGCGCAGCAACTTTATCAGGTTCTGCCTTATGCTGTGACCAAGCCTGAACAGGAAGAGGACGAAGACGGTAAAATTGTGCCTTGGTTGGCGGACTACTCAAAAGTCGTTCCGCTAGTTACGGCGGCGGTCCAAGAGCTTTATAAACACATCCTGGGCGTTGACCGCGAGATCGCTTCCTTGAAGTCTGAAAATGCCGAGTTGAAGGCAAATGACGAAGCCAAGTCGAAGGAAATGGCTGAAAAGTCGAAAGAAATATTCGAAATGAAAGCGCGACTGGACAAGCTCGAAAAAACGCTCAGCTCAAAATAAGCAGCCAAATCAGCCCTAAAACGGCCCCAGGCGCCTTCAGGTTGATTTTGCGCGGTCGAATTGCAACCATTGGCGCGGACCCAGACCAAAGTCGCGCCACGGACCCTCGGGGGCCCTTTAACGTCAAATGAACCATGCCCGCGATCTTACACCTCAACCCGACACTTAACCTTCCTGTCACCGCGGTAGGACGGATTTAAACAGAGCCCAGCACGACCGCGCTGGCCCGTAACATAACACATTGATATCGGATTTAGCTAAATTGGGGCCTCAGAGCGCCTGGAGATAGGTTTG
>JAYUEB010000726.1:0-3007 GCA_043739525.1 Bdellovibrionales bacterium | reverse complement strand
GAGCAAAGAGTTCGGGTTCAATTTCAAGACTGGCAGCGGGTGAGGGCGGTGCCCCTGCAAATGTCGCAATGACTTTCGAATTGCCATCGATCACAAGTAATTGTGGAAGGCCTTTCACATCGCCATTGCGAAAGCTTACGCAGCTTGAGATTTCTCCCAAGTTAAATGCTGCAAGTACGCTTTGACAGTCCGAAGCTGACCAAATGCTGTAGTCGCTTGGCTGAAGTGGAAGCGAAAAGTCGCGTTTACGAAAATGCTTACGTTCAAAGAGCTTCCGGAAGTATTCGGGAGAGAAAGTTGCACCAATCAAGATCTTTTCTGGAGCTGAGTAAAACTCAACGGGAGGGGCAAATCTCTTTTGAGCAAAACGCCCTGCAATTTCGTCATCCAGTTCATAGATCCAAAAGACGAAGCTGATGCCAATGAGCGTTACTACAATGATGGATGTGAGTATAACCGCTTTGAAAATATTTTTGTTCTTCATGTCGTCCTAATCTCCGCCGCTCCAAAGCTTGACATTAAGGCGAAGCCTTCGTTTAGTCAAAGTATGAGAATAACTCCGATACAAATGGACCGTCTGGTCCGCAAGATCTTTGACGAGCTTAAAAATCAAAATGCAATCGAGTTTAAGGAATCCGAAGCGAGCGTTTTCAAAAAAGCGGTGGCATACGTTGCTGCTGACTTTGCGAAAGAGGCTCAGCTCGAGGTCGAAGTAAATAAAATGCTCGATCAGCTTGAAAAGAAGAACCCTGGCGAGTTTCAGCGATATAAGATGTTTCCACTCTTAAAGAAACGAATGGCTCAAGAAAAGGGCATAGTTTTATGATTTTATCAGAAGAGCGCCAAGGCCACTTGGCAAAGTTAATCATCGATGGAATTTGGAATGACGACCTTGTTGAATACACCGACGAAGATTCAGCGATGAGAGTTGCGAGAAAGACAATTGCCACTTGGGTTGCCGACCAAGCGAATGTTGATGAAACAGTTCGCACAAAAATCGCCTCTTTGAAAAGATCTTTGCTTGAAGGTTCACCCGAATGGGATGTAATGTACGCCAAATATTACGACGAGGAGATGAGAAAGTATGGCAGCAAATAAGAAGAAAAAGCCTGTAGCAAAATCCAAACCTAAAGCAAAAGCGAAACAGATTAAAACGGTAAAGGCAAAAGCGGCAAAGCCAGAAGCGAAGATGAAAGCGGCTCCCAAGAAGCTAGCCCCAAAAAAAGTCGCTCCTCAAAAAGCTGCAAGTAAATCAAAGGCGACCCAGAAAAATACCCAGAAAGCTCTACAAAAAAGTTCTCAGACTAAAACAATAGCGAAACCAGCTTCTGCAAAAAACAAATTAAATTTCTCAGAAATCTTTACTCCTCTTGATGATCGTATTCTTGTGGATGCAATTCCAGTCGAAACGCAAACTGCAGGCGGGATTTTTATTCCCGAAATGGCTCAAGAAAAACAAAGTCGAGGAATCGTCGTTGCAGTGGGTCCTGGCAAACGCAATAAAAAATCCAAGTTGCGTCCACTTGATGTTCAGATGGGCGATCAAGTGCTCTATACAAAATATGCGGGAACCACGATTGAAGTTCTCGGTAAAGAAGTTCTGATTCTAAGAGAAGAAGAAGTCATCGCAATCTTTAATAACAGGTCGTAATTTACGGTCTTAGCATTAACAAATAGTATTGACAGAATAAAAGTGAGGCGCAATTGTTTGATTGCGCACCTATACCTTGCAAGGGGATTTCGAATGTTGAAGAAGTTTTTTCTAACTCTGTTGTTTGCGGCTTTGACTCTACCAATCTTAAAATCAAGTCAGGCGATGGCGGGTGATATCAGCTGGTCGGGTCTTTACCGAATCGAATATTTTCAAAGTGAAAATCAAGAATTAAGTGGAACCAAAAAGCGTGATGGATATTTTCTTCATCACCTCGTTTTAAATCCAAAATTTATTGCTGCCGATGGACTGACTATTCATTCAAGATTTGATTTGCTTAATAACTGCCAATTTGGTCAAGGCAATCAGGCCGGGCAATTTCTAGGTGATGGCGTGACAAACAGTGCAAACTGTAGTTCGGCAACTCCGACTCCAGCAAATGGTAAATCGAATGTTTTTTCAAGTTCTGAAAATCCTGAGTCTCTTGCGGTTAACGAACTCTATGTTTCTTGGGTTCAAGAATTTGGTGTGTTTGTTGCCGGTCGCGCGCCACTTCAATTTGGACTTGGCCTGACTTATAATGCGGGCAATGGTCTTTTTGATCACTATCTCACGAACGAAGACATGATCGGTTACAAACTTGTTTTCGGAAATCTGTTTATCATGCCAATGTACGGAAAAGTAAATCAAGGCAGCAACAACGGCCAAAATAATTTGGATATTGGCGGCGGCGTAACAGATTATATGATTCATGTTGAATACGATAATCCTGAAACCGAATTGGCGTTAGGTGCCTTTGCACAAATTCGAACAGCAACTGTTTACGGTGATGATACTCCTTCTGGAACAAACGGAGTCGGTGGTGCTGGAGCCACTAATCATTTTGGCTTTAAGAATCAAAGCGTGAATCTCTTCACTAAGCAAAAACTTGGTGATCTCACAGTTGGGGTTGAAGCTGGACTTCAAACCGGCACGACGGGCGCACTCAAGAATGATGGCTTTACTCAAGTCTCAACAAATACTTTTGGAATCGCCGCTGAACTTAATTATGCTCCGAAGTCTAGTAGCTGGGTCACCGCTCTTAAATTTGGAGCTGCAAGTGGTGATGATCCTGGAACAACAGATAAGTACGAAGGTTTTGTTTTCAATCGTAACTATGATGTTGCACTCTTGATGTTTAATCATCCACTCGGCAATGCAAATTTTCTTCGAACCCAACTGATTCGTGATACGACGACAGATGCATCCAACAATATTGATAATGAGGCTTTGAGCAACGCAATTTACATCGCTCCGTCAACCGATTATAAAGTGCGTGACAATTTAAGTTTCGGTGCTACGCTTTTATATGCAAGG
>JAYUEB010000725.1:0-3010 GCA_043739525.1 Bdellovibrionales bacterium | reverse complement strand
GAATTAAACTCAGACAAAACGGCGCATCTGTCGCTAAGGTCAATCAGTATTTTCAAAACGAGGCTGCTCCGAACTTTCGAAATTTAATTTCTCGCCTAGATGAATTAGTTTCAAAGGAGAGCGAAAGTCTTAAAAGTGCTAAGCTTAAAGTTGCGTCTTCAGTCAATTGGGTTACAAATGCCTTGGCTTTTTTAGTTTTCCTTGCTCTTGCATTGGCCGTCTTGATTATTTGGCTGACTTCAAAAGTCATGAAGCAGAAAAAGGTCTATGATCAAACGCAAAAAATCTTGATGGAGCAGGAAAAAGAAATTTCTCAAGCACGAAAAGAAACAGTTGAGGTCGTTTCACACGATCTTAAAAATCCGCTTTCGGCAATTAAAATGAGTCTTGAAATGATGCTTGATGGAGTGCCCGAAACTCAATCGGCACCAGAGTTTAAAGAGGGATTAAAAATCGCGATGCGAGCTACCGAAACCATGGAACACTTGATACGAGATCTTCTCGATCATGCAAAAATTGAGTCTGGACATCTTGTTCTGGAGAAATCCGCGTGTGACTTTGGGTCTCTAGTGAAAGATTTACTAAAAAGTTTCGAGCCTCTTGCCCGCAAAAAACAAATCACCTTAATTGTGAATATTAAAGAGCAAATTGCCACTGAATGCGATATTGGCCGCATAGAGCAAGCTCTCTCGAACCTTGTTGGGAATGCCCTCAAGTTTACTCAAAACAAGGGACATATTCACGTCGACGTCGAAGTGAACAATAAAAATATTCTAGTCTCCGTCGAGGACAGTGGCTCAGGTATCGAAAAGGCTCAGCTCCCTCATGTTTTTGATCGATTTTGGCAGGTCGGCAAGACTGCACGCCATGGCACCGGCCTTGGCCTCGCCATAGCTAAAGCCATTGTCGATGCTCATCAGGGGCGCATTTGGGCCGAAAGTGAATTTGGCAAAGGCTCAAAATTCTGTTTTGCGTTACCCCTCATCTCTGCATCGAATCCTTACATATCTTCAAATACTGAAGAGCAAGGTCCGATTGAATTACATTGAGCTTAACAAGAGGTTCATTGGCAAATACTTCGAAATTGTGCTAAATTCACGCCCGTGACTGACTTGCAAAAAAATTCACAATTTATTGATCGCGCGATTCGCTTTTGTAGCCAAAGTATTGGCCGTCGAACGAGTTGGCTCGCTTACGCCTCAACTATCCTTATTCAAATTTTACTTTTTCTATACTCACTTTATTTGAGGGGCGAATCAGAAGTCCTTTTTTCAATTGTTTATTTTTTCTCTGCAGTTTTTGCCGCTCTCTTCATCGGACGTGGCGCAGGCGTCTTAGCTGGAACACTCGCCGCAATTTCGGTAAAATTTCATTACGGCACCGGCGAAGGCTTCGCCTTTCTTTTAGTTGTTTTTCTTATCATTCAACTAACGGTTGGTATCTTGAGTCTTCTTCAACAGAGTGTCGAAAACGCTGAACGTGAAAAGCGAAGAGCTGAAGATGCCGTTCGAGCTCGAGAAGAGATTTTGTCTATCGTAGCCCACGATTTGAGACAACCACTAACATCAATTAGTTTACGTACGAGCCTTATTCAAGACATGTTGACGGATCAATCTTCACCTCAAGCAAAAAAATATCTTTCTGAAAATTACTGTGACGTCGGAAGAATTGATCGCATGATCGGAGATCTTCTTGACCTAGCACAAATTGACTCAAAACAAATTTCAGTAAAGAAGCAAGTTATTGATTTGATAGATCTCACTCATCAGGTGGTCGGCAATTATAAAAAGACTCACCCACAGACTCCGATTAATGTGACTTCAAGCACACAACTTTTTGTCATGGCTGATTCTGATCGGTTTCAACAAATTCTCGGGAATTTAATATCAAACGCAATTAAGTATGGAACTCCTGGAGCTGAAGTGCGAGTGGACATCGACTCTTTTGAAACTATGGCTGAGATCACCGTGAAAAATCATGGCCCCGGCATTCCGAGCCATCAGATACGGGGCATCTTTGATCGGTTTATGAGAACACCAGAAGCGAAAATGAGTCAAACGAGAGGCCTTGGCCTCGGCCTTTATATCACCAAATCTCTGGTTGAAGCACAAAACGGAAAAATCTGGGTCGAAAGCACTCCGGGCCTCACGACAAATTTTCACTTTCAGCTACCAATTTCAAAACCTGCTATCGACAACAAATCACTCCCGATATCAATCTTAGACAATCACGAAAAACAGGATTTGAACGGCACGCACGTTCTTCTCGTCGACGACTCTCCAGACAGCCTGAAACTCCTCCAAATTTATCTTCAAAAAGCAGGAGCACGGGTCACTGCCGCCGACTCAGCCTCTGATGCAATGACGAAACTTAAGCTTAATCCACCTGATCTCATTATCAGTGATATTGAAATGCCCGGTGATGATGGTTACGCCCTCATCAAAAAGATTCTTCAGTTTAATGAAAATCAAAATAGGCGCATTCCTGTCGTTGCACTGACGGGGCACTCGAGTGACCAAGACGTAGAACGAATGACTGCGGCAGGCTTTGATCTTCATCTTTCAAAGCCAGTCGCAATTGATAAATTGTACTCTGCTGTAAAAACACTTATGCAATCCCCACAAGCTTGACCCCCTTCTTTCTTTAATCGACAATGTTTTCTAAAGGTGGGCCGATTATGTTTTTAAATAAGCTTTTTATTGTCTGTTTTTTTGTTTTTGCTGCGAACTTGGGCTTTGCTGATGAAATTAAAATACTAACTGTTATTGGGGATGTGCAGTTTGAAAAGACTCCGGTTAAGTCGGGAGATCAAATTTCAAAATCTGGTCTCGTATCAGTTGGTGAGAAATCAGAGGTCGACTTACTTTATCCTGAGGGCCACAAAATTCGGTTAAAAGCCGGAGCTCAGCTTTTAATCGGAAACGCTGGAAAAGCCCTGAATCTGCTTCGTGGAAAATCTTATATGCATTTTCAAAAAAAGCCGGATGTTCCCGAGTTTCAAATCAAAACG
>JAYUEB010000724.1:0-3015 GCA_043739525.1 Bdellovibrionales bacterium | reverse complement strand
TCATAAAATCAAATTTATTTCGCGCCCAAAAATCAGCTGCAAATTTCTTTCCGTCATCGCCGTCTTCAAGATTGACCGCTAGTATTTGAAGATTTTGGTTTTTGAGTTTCTTTTTCATTTGAGAAAAAGTAGGGAGTTCAACAAGGCACGGAGAGCACCAGCTTGCCCAGAAGCTCAGAATCAAAACTTGTCCGTGATAATCAGAAAGTTTATAGGACTTTGAATTGGCATCCGTAAAAACATAGTCAGGCAAAACTTGTCGCTTTTCGACTTGGCTTGGGTCGAGTTCATACAAATTGGACTTTGTAGACGCCCCTTGCGAGCGCAAACTTGAAGTAAGATAGGCGACAGCGATCAATGCTCCCAAGAGCAAAGACAGGATCGCCCGAGTCTTAAAGCTCATGTCGCTGAGAGAGAAAGATTTTTTTTCTTGAGCAATAGGAGCATCGGATACTCTTTGAACTTCGGCTTCAAGGGGAGTATTGGAAGGATCATTTGAGTCGTTTTTCATGTCTATATAGTTTAGCGGTTTTAGGTTTGGGGTCAAAGTGAGAATCAATGCGTAAATCGAATGGCTCAACTTTAAATAATTCACGAGGACAAGTCGTGGTCGAGTATCTTCTCTTGATCGTCGTTGTTGTGGTTGTTTATGTCACCATAATGAACACATTGACCAAAAGAGATCCAGGGGGCGATCCCGACAATTCAGGCTTTATTATAAAAGCTTGGAGCAGTATGCTCACGACTATAGGCCAGGACTACGCTGACGATGTCGGGCCTTAAAAATAAATCGATGTTCTCTTGGCGAGCTCTTCGGACAAAGCCTTCTGCATGGACTCTCTCAATTCTTGCGCGATTTCAACGATAAGCTCCGGATCTTCAAGAGCCGATTTTTTGTAAGGCAATTTAATAGCTGGCAAAAAGATAATTTTCCATTTGGCAGGGAGTGGAATCAGATTCAACGGTAACGGAATCAACGTCTTTTCAAAAATTTTGAGACGTTTGAGATTGATATGAGTCTCTTCAGCTCCAATAATTAAAGTTGGAACAATCGGGCACTGCGCTTCTAAGGCCATTCGCACAAATCCGCGCTTAAATTCCTGAAGGTGATAACGCTTGGTGGTGGGCTTAAAATTGCCTTTTTCACCTTCGGGAAAAATCACTACCAAATTATTTTTCTGAAGATGTTCGACACCATTTTTCATATTGGCCTGAATGAAGCCAATTTTTTTAGCATTTTTGGCAGTAAATTTTGTCATGAACCAAAAGGCATGGGTGAGTACGCGCGGAATCCGATTGCAGTTGCGATTGATTTCATGTGCTAAAATGGCAGCATCAAAACCGGCAAAACCCGAATGATTGGGGGTAATGAGAGCCGCCCCATGTTTGGGGATGTTCTCAAGACCTTCAATTTCAAGTCTAAAATATTTATGAAGACCATCAAGCAAAATTTTTCGGATCAACGTATAGAACAACAAATTCTTGTCGATCTGGCGCAGCTCCTCCAATTTTTCTTTTGGCTTTTTGAAAAAGTTCTTCATGATGGGAGCTTATACATCGGGACCGAGAGGATGCAATGAAAAAACCGCAATTTATACTAGCACTAGATCAGGGAACCACGGGTTCGTCAGTGAGTCTCATAGGAGTTCGCGGAGACATTGTGGCGTCATGCGAACAAGATTTTAAACAAATCTACCCGCAGCCCGCTTGGGTCGAACATCAACCAAAAGATATCTGGGCGAGCATTGAAAAAAATATAGTGGCCGTCATTAAACGTGCGCGTATTTCTGCAAAGCAAATTGCTGCAATTGGTATTACCAACCAGCGTGAAACAATTGTGATGTGGGACAAAAAAACTTCGAAGCCACTTCACAATGCTTTGGTTTGGCAAGATCGTAGGACAGCCGAATTCTGCGAAGAACTAAAGTCTCAAGGACACGAACAACTCATTCGTAAAAAAACTGGTTTGGTAATTGATCCGTATTTTTCGGCGAGTAAAATAAATTGGTTATTGAAGAATGTTCCGGCGGCAACTAAAACCGAAATTCGGGTCGGCACTATTGATACTTTCTTAGTCGATCGACTGACTGGCGGCGAATCTCATATTACCGATGTGTCGAATGCTTCACGCACGCAGCTCATGAACATACAGACTTGTGAGTGGGATGATGAGCTTCTTAAAATCTTTTCGATCCCTAAAAATATTTTGCCTCGTATCGTCTCGTCAAGTGGCTCACTTGCAGTGACTCGCAAGCTAAAATGTTTGCCTGACGGAATTCCAATATCCGGAATCGCAGGCGATCAACAGGCCGCTCTCTTCGGCCAAAACTGTTTGTCGGTTGGCGAAGCTAAATGTACTTTCGGCACCGGAAGTTTTCTCTTAATCAACAGCGGAGAAAGTCAGGTCACTTCAACTTCTGGTTTGTTAACCACCGTTGCGTGGCGCCTCTCTGATTCTGAAAAACCTATCTACGCGCTAGAAGGAGGAGCTTTCATTTGCGGAGCAGCCGTTCAATTTTTGCGAGATCAATTGGGATTTATTAAACAGGCAAACGAAGTTGAAAGTCTTGCCAAAAAAGTCAAGAGTGCCGAGGGAGTGGAGTTTGTTCCAGCCCTCACCGGACTTGGAGCTCCTCACTGGGATGCCAATGCTCGTGGTATGATTTGCGGTCTCACAAGAGGTTCAACGCGTGCCCATATCGCCCGCGCCACTCTTGAAGCTATGGCTTTGCAAAACACTGAGATTTTAATCGCAATGCAAAGAGATTTAGGTAAAGACCTGAAGAGTGTTCGGGTCGACGGCGGAGCCTCTGCCAATAATCTGTTGATGCAACTTCAAGCCGACTATCTCGCTACCGAAGTGATCAGACCCAAGAATATTGAATCCACCTCTCTTGGTGCGGCATACTTAGCGGGTCTCGGAGTCGGCCTGTGGAAGATCGAAGATCTGAAAAAAATATGGAAAGTCGACAAAAACTTTTCTCCGAAAATGTCTTCGGCTGATCGCGATGCAAG
>JAYUEB010000723.1:0-3015 GCA_043739525.1 Bdellovibrionales bacterium | reverse complement strand
TTTTGGGGCTTTTGGCATGTCTTCTTGGGACCAGGCTTTAAATATATTATATCCAGTAGCGTCCTCGGCCAATATGGTATCAAAAATGATTTTGCCGCCATCCTCATAAGCATTGATGTGATGAAACACGATAGCGGAGGGATGACTTTCAAGAATGATTGGAGGCTCGCTTGAGAACTTCGAAAAAATTAAAACACGCAGAGGTTTACTTGAATCATATTCGAGTATATCTGCAACCGGGTACATCAAAGTAGCCGCCTTGAGCATGTTCACCTGAATCGGAGAAACTACAAAAATAATATGATTCTCTGTCATCATACAATCGTGAACCGGAAAGAAACCACCCAATCTAAAAGAATGAATTTCGTTATTCTGCTTGTTGGTACTACTGAATCTATAAATTTTGAGCTCGGGAAAAATAGCACGAGTGATTCCGAATGCAAAAAGATCTTTAGTAACGGGATCGACTTTAGGGTGCGCAGTAAATCCTAAATTGCCCGGAAGACTGCCGCCAAAATCATAGCTGGCTTTAGTCTGAAGGCTTTCTAAGTCGATAGCCGTTGGGTGACTTGCTTCTGATAAAGCTAATAATATTCCGTCAAAGGAGGTTACATTGATATTAGGGGGATTTTTGAATCCATTTGGTGGCCACTGCGGAGCCGCGGTGCCGAAGTCATGATAAAGCATTTTGCCAGAACTCTGCTCTTGCTTTCGCTCCGTTGTATTAACGAATTGGGATCTCATCGAGAGATTTCCTCGAGAAAACTGAAATGCAGTCAGGTAAGCGTCACCGTCAAAAAAGTGTTGCAGTGTTCGATCCGCCACACTTTTGGAGCCGGGACCGTTTCGAAAAAGTGTTCCACTTAAACTGATCGGTATTTGGCCCTCAATCTGTGAATGTGACCAGACTCCTTCGAGATTTGTTCCACGATTGGCGAGCCAGCTCAAACGCTTTTGCGCTTTAGGACCATATGTAAAGGCGAGTCGACGAGGCTGTCGCTCCACAGCCTCTCCGATAGAAAGATAGGGAAGGCTGACAAAGCACCACGCGCCAAGAGCCTTTACAAAAGACCGGCGTGTCCATTTACTGGTTTCAAATTCATTCATTTGTGAAGCCCTCCCCTTTTTTACCTCTTAAAGCTACAATGCCGGTTCAGAAAATCAAGCAATTGATGAAAAGATTCTTATGCCTTTAAAATAAGGACCCCTTTCTTAAGGTTTTTCATTGATTCAATGAAATTTAGAAGTTTCGATTCACAGGCATGAGAGGCGGAATTCTAAAGGGAAAATATTATCTAGGATTTTATGCTATTGAACTGATTCTTTTCATTGGAGCAATAGAACTTGATCTGAGTTGTACCCAAACCAAATTCAAGAGCTATATCATCTATCTTTAGTTTATTAATCCAACGTCGTTCTGCCACCTCCTTCAGCTCAAAGACTTGCCTTCGCCACTCTATTTGATACCTTCTCGTAATGGTGAGCTCTCGGTGTTCGACCACTCTAGGGCAGCCTTCACCATTTTTTCGTTTATCTTTTCGTTTCTCTTTTTGTTTGTGTCGCTTCTTTTTGTTTCGCCGAACTTGCGGACTTCGTCCGCAGTCGCTTCATTTGCTATCGTGCCTTTGGCAATGAAATTAGAAAGTCTGACGTTGAAGCAGACGATGTTCAGCGAGATGATAGAGTTGCTTCTCTCCGGCGCCGGCCTCGCTCTTATTATAAACACATAAAATCACTAGTTGCGAATGTCTTGCTGACTTCTCAACTGTTACTAAAAATCGATACTCGCCCCAACGAAGACTAAAAATATTTCGATTGCTTAGAGCATAGTGTCCATCTCCTGCCAAAATATCCTGAGCCGTGTTGATTGTAAAATATTTGAAAACTCGCTCCAGCTTCATTTTCAAACCGGCTAGATCAGTTTCAAGACGATTAAAACCCGGTGTTCCCGGCTTCAAAACTTCAAAAAATTCTTTTTGATTGTGCAAAACTAAATTGAAATCAGCATCAGGAGAACTTTTCAAAAGCAGATTCTTGATCATTTCCACTCTTGCTTTTGATCCTTTTAATAGAGATGAATCTATTGCAAGCTTCTCGGGAGATGGTTGATCTTGAATCAAGGCTGCCAGCGCGTCGTCTATTTGAACTATTTCCGAATGAGCTCGTGACGGAATCGTTGTCGTGACTTCATCCAGTCCTAAAAATACAGCTGTTTGAATCTCTTTTTGAGTAAGCTCTCGGTGCTGCTTGAGATCATAAGATATTTTAAGCAGTTTTAACTGAGGACTTTCATCACTTAGAGCCTGTTCAATTTGCGATTGCTGGCGCTCTGAAGAGTCTACGGATTGAATCAAGTTTACGAGATGTCTTGATACAATCATAGCATCTTTCGGATTCAATCCTTCAATTAATGATTGCAGCGAATTCGATCTTTGAACCTGTCTCTTTTCAATCTCAGGTAAGTTTTCAGAACTGACGACTTCATCACTGACTTCGGTATCAAAAAGATCGTCGACTTGCTTTGCTAGCCTTGTGATTCTCTCAATGAATTTCTTTTTGCCCCTTAAAAGATCTGCCGCACTCGCGGGGCTCGAATCGCCAATTGCTTTATTGTAAGCCTCCGCAGCTTCTGCAGCCGTCAGATCGGCGTTCCTTGTAAATGCCCTTAAGTTTTTGCGATCGATAATCGTTTTTGTTTCTAGTAGAGCAAAAAAATCGAAATCTTGACTTGTAGATATACGAAAAAGCTCGTCGAGAAAAATTCGTCTTGTGAAAAAAGAGCTTGCTGTTCGCTTCTTCAATAACGCCGCTGTTCTTATCGCAACAAATTTAATTGTCTTTTGGATAAGCTCTTCTTCTGTCGTCTTAACTAAAACCCAGCTGACTGCAGTTTTGTCCGCAGTTTTGGCTCTTCGTGGATCGATCAGGTCCAGTATTTCTCTCTTAAACTCTAACTCCCAATTTCGTGGAGTTTTCATTTCTTTTTTCAAAACAAATTTTTGGTCTTTTATTTCA
>JAYUEB010000722.1:0-9086 GCA_043739525.1 Bdellovibrionales bacterium | reverse complement strand
CGAAAATGCAAATCAAATTGCGGGAGCTCTCGCGGCTTCGACTCCAAATGCGGTTGTCCTTGGGGCAGCTAAAACAAGTCTCATCCTGACAATAAAATCAACTGAGTTAGATGGAACACCAGTTGTCCGCACCAAGGATTTAGATCCTAATCATCCATCTCGCTCTTATTACGTCACCATTGCGTTCCCAATCCCTGGTTCCGACGGCCAAGGTGGCCGAGCACGAGAGACGCGTCAGTTTAGAATCGCTTATAACGACGGCGCGTATTCTTCGGCAGATACTGCCGCTTTATTTCAGCAATCCTGTTATTTGAGTGGGGTCATTCAAATTAATCTTATTCACTAAAAAAGAAATGATCACGGTTGGATATCAACATATTGAGCCGCTAAATTGATATTCTCAAAAAATTTATAAACTACTTTATAGCTGCCGATTACTTTCATCTTGAAATATTGCGGCTTTGACCATATAGAATCCTCGCCCTAGACTAAGTTTTGACTTTGTAAATAGATTCGGAAATGCTCATATTTGAGTGAAGTTGCCTTTATTTGCCTAGGAGCAATAAAAAACGAGGGATCGATGCGAATTACCAGTCGAATTTTTTTCATCTTAAGCATTTTGTCTATGAACCTCTGGGCCACACAATCCCATGGATCTGCGCCGGCACGAAATCTTGTGATTGCGATCGAAGGAACAGCCTTTGAGCCCTTTCGTGGCTTCGATCCCATTTTTGAGATTCACGACGGGGTATCGATCGAAATAGGCAAGCGCCCTCGTGGATTTGAAATTGAACTACTTCAGGCCATTTTCTCAAACATGGAGGGATATAGTCTGACGTTAATTTACAACTATGATTCGGCTGGGGAGGCAAAGTTTCCTGGGACTTCGGATTCTGAAGTTGTTGTAAAATCTAAGGGTCCAATTGATTTTGCGGCGCTTTTTCCAGGTCTGCATGAAATGCGCTCTACAGAGAATTCCTATTTGTGGGATATGACTCTCTCAACTACCGGGATTACCCAAAAGAGACGAGACAATTTTAACATCGAATTTTCAAACTCCTATTTTACGCCCGTTAAACATTTTTTTGGTAAAAAACCTGTAAATAAATTTCCTGACGATTTGGCCGGCTCTAAGGTTGGGGCTAAGTCAAAAACGCTGTTTTCAACTTATGCCAACTACATAAAAAATTATTTAGAGACTAACAATATGGGGACATTGCAGGTTGTCGATTACGACGACGCCGGAGAGCCTGCGTTTGATAAAATCTTTTCGGATTTAAAAGCCGGAAATATTGACTTTTCTTTGGCTGACGACGAACTCTTTTTGAAAGCTCAAAGTGGTGATTCAGGATTGTCTGGCTTTTCTCTGGTAGGTCCTGACTTGTTTCAGGCTTTAGGTCATGAAGTTTTTGGTGAAGGGGTTGGGGTTGCTTTTAGAAACGATGACCTGGCACTTATTGCGGATTTCAATTCTGCTTTGGCGCGCGTAATAGAAAATTGCGGGCCCGGTGGATATAAAGAAATTTACGATAGGTACTTTGTGGTTCCAAGTCCTCTAGCAAAAGCTTGCGAATAGTTTTCATACTTAGTTGATTCATTAGCGAACAACCGCTTTTGCTAAACCAATTTTCTTCAAAAAATTAACAAGCCCCGCGGTTAAATCCATTTCATACCATTTAAGCCCTGCTCGCATGCGGCGGGGTTTTTCGTGATGATTATTATGAAAAGACTCGCCGAAGCTAAATGGTCCCAGCCACCAAATATTGCGACTTTGATCAGGAGTTTCAGCGCTTCTTTCACCAAGTGATGGCGAATGGCAAAGGGAAGCAATGAGCATCCAGCAAAACTGATAACTTAAAGCGAGTGGCAGATAGAAGCCGTAGAGAAGTGCAGGCACACCAAAAGCAAAATAAATCATCAAAGCATAACTCGTGTGAATCAAAACAGTCGGCAAATTTCCTTGAGCTAAACGTATAAACCAAAACTTTTGTAAGTCTTCGGTATGCGCTTGCCATTTCTCAACTTGCTTCATATCCATTCTCATATGCCAAAATAAATACGCGTACCAAAAGCCTTCGCGTGGACTGTGTGTGTCGCCCTCGACATCTGTATGGGTGTGATGATAGCGATGGATCGCGACCCAGCCAATAGGATCCCCGCCAAGTCCAACGAGTGCGCCCAAAAGAAAAAATAAATGTAGCGGAGTTGAAAGCTCAAACGAGCGATGAGTCAGGCAGCGATGATAGTAAAGGGAGCTTCCAAATCCAAACCATAAATAGTGTACCAAAAAAAGTAAAAGGTAAGATTTTTGGAATGGCGTGAAAAACGCACCAATAGCGGCAATGTGAAGTGCGAGCATCAAGACTGTGTTAACTAAGTTCAGCGGACGATCTTTAAACATCAGCTTAAATCTGAACAAAGCTTTCACAAGTATTCAAGACACAAATGAAGAAGACTCTTGATTTGTCTTAAGAGCTGACTTCTAATTGTTGAATGCGTTTTTACATGCTGGATCGCGTTGTCCGACTCGAGAAAAATAAATCAATTGATGCAATCAAGTGTTGGACACAGACCGAAGACATTTTTCAAGATCACTTTCCGACAATGCCAATTGTCCCTGGCGTTCTCATTATTGAAGCCATGTGCCAGGCACTCGGTATCTTAATGGAAGAAACCTATCCTGAAGTTTATCCTGAAGCAGGCGAAAGTGTTTGGTCGATTTTAAGTATGCTCAACAAAGCGAAATTCAAAAAGTTTTTGATTCCCGGAGATCGCATGGAAATTCATGGCGAACTTACGAGCCTAGAAAAAAATTATGGCAGTGGAGTCGTAACAGTTTCAGTTGATGGTGAGTTCAGAGCTTCGGCTGAGATCTCGTTAATATTTTTTCCACGTAGTAAAATGAAAAGCCCCGAGCTTCTTGAGCAGAGAGCGAACTATGTGAACTTTTTATTTAACGGTCATAAGATGAATGCCGAATCTTAAATCGCGTGTCTTCATTTCAGCTGCAGAAATTTTGGTGCCGCAGTCATCGGCGCTAGTTGAGTTTTTGCCTCGATTTCTCAGCTCTCAATCTCTCGAGGCTCTTCCAAAAATAAATATCAGCAAAGAAGTTTCGATCGAAAGTCTTGAGCTTAAGCTCGACACTTCTAATCGGCATCATCCTTCAGTTCGCGATGTGAAATCAATGCGAGTCGATGTCGTTGCACTCTGCATGTGTATGGGTAAAATGCTTGAGCAATTTGGTGATGCTCTTTGGGCCGAAGTCCCGCTTTTTCTAAGTGCGGGTGCGAGCGCGTCTGGACTCACTGACGAAATTCAGGGGATTTACTCGCTTCTCAAAACTAACGTCAATTCAAACGACAGTGTGAGAAATCAACAAGTCAATCGCGACATTCATCCTCTTTTTGCCCTGAAGGCTCTTACGAATTCAGCTCAAGCCTATGCAGCGCAATTTTTTGGATTTCGCGGCCAAAACACAACTTTTGGAAGTACATCGAATGCAAGTTTTCATGCTCTGAATGAGGCATTCGATTTGATTCAATCAGGTGAAGCGGACCGCGTTGTTATTGGGGCCTCGAACGGTGGCGGATTTTTTTCTCAGCTGATGGGAGTTGGCCTTGCTCCTGAAGGAAAATCTTTTCGCGAGAGTCCAGCTGCGGTTGCGATGATACTTGAATCTGAGGCAAGTCTTTTGCAACGAGAGAGAAGTCCCATCTGTGAAGTTTTAAGTCTTGGTTTAAGCAGTAGGCTTCCGCAATTTGAAGCACTTGACGATAAAATGATCTATTCTGAATTCAAACCGAACTCACAAGACTTTGCTATTTTTAGCGGAGGTGCTTGTTTTGAAAATTGGTCATCAGAAAATAAAAGCATCACTGCGCACTGGAAAAAAAGCTTAAGCCCTTATCCAGTTCTAGGTGGAACTGGCTGCGCATCTTTATTGTTGAATGTTGCTTTAGGTTTTCAAATAATAAAAGAAAATGTGGCTTCAGGTGTGGATTGCCTCGATAGCGATACCTACTTTCGAGAATCACGTATTCAGTTGGGAAAACCCCAATGAGCCGTGTTTTTATTTTAGACTATGATGTGTTGAGTTCAATAGGTATTGGCCGCGAAGAAACCTGGAAAAACATTCAAGCCAATTATTCAGGAGCTAAAAAACTCAGTCGTTTCTCAACAGAAAATTTGCCATGCGACTTTGGTGCCGAAATTACAACACCACTTAGTCCTCAATTAAGTTCATTTTCTGAGTCCATTCAGCGGGCGTGTCACTTTGATCGCAAATTAGAAATGATACTTTCCTGCTATGCAATTATGAAAGACCGTCTGAAAAATTATTTTTCAGATCATGATCCAATGCGGGCGGGTCTTATTTTTGGTTTGGGTCTCGATATCACTCCAATTGAAAATCTTCATGCGCTCATGCAAAAAAATCCAAGTATGCAAGAGGTTATAACACTTTACCGAGATCTTAATAACACCACAGATCGCATGAATATTATTGCGAATCCGTTAGATATTGCATGTGTGATCTTGGCTAGAGAATTAAAAATTGCCGGATTTCAAAAATCAACTCTCACGGCGTGTTCGGCATCAAGCCAGTCGGTCGCGTTTGGTATCGAGGCGATTCAACGAAACAAAATGGATCTCATCTTAGTTGGTGGCACGGATTCTTTACTGAATACTTTGGGCATCGTTGCTTTCTCAAAACTGGGGATTATTTCTTCTAGTGATGAGGCTCCTGAACAAATTTGTAAACCTCTTGATAAAAACCGGAGCAGTGTACTTTTAGGAGAAGGAGCGGGTTTGATGGTCTTAGCTTCCGAAAGTTTTGTGAAGGCACGCGGTTTAAAACCTCAACTCGAGCTCACAGGTTTTGGCAATAGCCTTGACGGATATAAAATTACAGCACCTGATCCAGAGGCGCGTGGAATGCGAAAGGCGATTGAGCAGGCATTGATGACGAGCGGTTGGGAGCCAAGTGAAGTGGACTACATCAATCTCCATGGAACAGGGACAATCGCAAATGATCCACTCGAGCTAAAAGCCATTCAGGATGTGTTTGGCAAAGCCTCTGAGAATTTAACAGTGAGTTCGACTAAGGATCGCCACGGCCATATGATTGCTGCCGCTGGCATTATGGAGCTGTGTCTTTTATCTATTTGTATGGAGCACGATCTCGTTCCGTGCACACGAAATCTCAAGCGACCCATTCTAGATGGCGGGCTTGATCTATTGCGAGAGCATAACGCCAAGAAAGAAATTAGAAAGGCCTTGTCAAACTCATTTGCATTTGGTGGAGTAAACACGGTTCTTGCTATTCAAAAAAATTGAGGCACAGATGGATCTTGCTCTCGACAGTCAAATTGTACTGCTTACCGGAGCCAATGGCGGAATCGGCATGGCCATTGCTCAAGCTTTTTTAAAAGAGCGCGCGAAGGTGATTTGCTTTGTTCGAGGTGGCTCTGAACGTATGTCTGAGCTAAACACTTGGATGCAAGACGAAAAAGTCGATTCGTCTCTCATGGAATGCTTTGATGTGGACATCGGAAATACCGAAAGCCTTGAAAAAGCCGTCGACCTTGTTATCCAAAAATTTAAGCACATTGATATTTTGGTCAATAATGCGGGCTCTGCGGTTGAAGTTCCATTTCTAATGATGGAAGACGAAGATTGGCAAAGCTGTATCGACTTTAATTTGAATATGACTGCGAGACTCACAAAAAAAGTTTGCAGGCATATGCTGCGCGAGAAAAAAGGATCGGTTGTTAATATTTCTTCTGTCGTTGGATGCGCAACTGGTAGGGGCGTTTCAGCCTACGGATCTGCAAAAGCAGCAATGAATCGCATGACAGAGATTTTAGCTCTTGAGCTTGGTCGCAAGGGTGTTCGTATCAATGCCGTTGCACCTGGAGCTATCGATACCAAGATGAGTAAAGCTTTGATGGATCGAGCGGGTGATGTTGTGATTGATCGTACGCCGCTCAATCGCATGGGGCTACCAAGCGAAGTTGCTCAAGCGGTTTTATTTTTGGCCAGTGAGAAAACAGGATCGTTTATTACCGGGCATATTTTGAATGTGGATGGGGGAATTAGTTTATGATGGAAGTAGAAGCACCAGAACACGTAACCGCAGGTGTTCGCAAATGTATTACGAAAGCAACCGGTCTCGCAGTTGCAGACGTCACTCTTGAGAAAACTTTAATTGGTGATTTAAGTATCGATTCAATCGACATGATCGATTTGATTTATCAAATCGAAGATGAGTTTAGTATTGAAATCAAAATTGGTGAGCTCGAAAAGAGCGCGCGGGCTCTTCTTGGCGAAAAGCCTTTTGCCGTTGACAATGTGATCACTCCGGATGGTTTAACTGTTTTACAACAACTTATGCCAGAAGTTCCCAAAGAACGATTTACGAGCGGATTTATGGTTCATCAAATTCCTTATCTGTTTTCAGTTCGATCGCTTTGTGGTTTGGTTGATCGCAAACTCAGAGACGTATGAAGTTCTTTCGAATTAAAACTGGACGAAGCCTTCATGGCTTCGGCGACGCCATCTCGGAAGTCCCAATATATGGTAAAAGCTTAAAAGATGTTCAAAGAGAAAGTATTGAATCTCTCGGACATCAACTTTTTGATGTCTCAAGCGAGAGTGAAATTAACGAAGACCACTACTTTGTGTTCGAAGATGACCTCATTTTTTCGAAGACCTTTGTTAAGAAAACATTTGAGGCTTCAAAAGATCAGCCAAATCAGACGATGCGTTTTTGTCTTAACCCTAATTCGTTTAATACAAGATATTCTTTGGCACAGTCGATTCATCCAGAAGAAAATTTAAAATTTAATTTCTACTATCGTGCTAAGGCAACTCGGGTTCCACAGAAATTTTTTATCACGCAAAAGATATTTGAAAATCGAATCCAAATACCGCGGCAAATTTTGACGGACGGGTACTACTCGTTTGATCAGTGCGATACTTTCATTTCTCAAATTTTATCACCGTTTCATTTGATGCAGGCCAATCTCGCATTCTTATTTTTGAGATTTGTTGGCTTAAGAACTCTTTTGCCTGAGTTTATTGTGAATCGGTTTTTATCAACTCATTCGAGGTTTTTTTTCTCGGCACTTCGACTTCGAAATAAAATTGGTAAGAACTGCAAAATTCATCCCACGGCGATTCTTGAAGGTTGCGAACTCGGCGACAATGTGACAATTGGTGCTTACTCGGTTGTTCGTGTTTCGAAGATCGGTTCTGGTTCTTCGTTAGAAGAGCATACGCTTGTTAAGTATTCCGTTCTCGGAAAAAATACCTACGTTTCAAATGGTAACCAGATCAATGCTTGTATGACTTATGATGAAGCCTTTTTGATTCATGGTCCATATCAGTTCTCGATTTTTGGTCGAAGAGCAACAGCGATGGCCGTCATCAATTGTGATTTGAGACTCGACCAAAAAAGTATTCAAATCGAAACTTCTTGTGGGCGATTAGACTCAAAACAATTCTTGCTCGGAATCGCATACGGACATGGTGCCAAAGTTGGCGGTGGAAACATTATTCTTCCAGGTCGAATTGTACCAAATCATTTTAATTTACCACCGCCGGCATTTACCAAAACCTCATTTGTAAAACCGGAGCAGGTGGATGCAAGTCTCTAACGAATTTGAATTGCAGCCTGAAAAGCTTGTTCAAAGAAAAAAATTATTAGCCAGAGGAAATGATGCTTTAGCTTGGGCAGCGGTCGAAGCCGGAGTTCATTTTTTTAGTCACTATCCTGGCTCTCCAGTCAATCAAGTTGAGCCCATCTTAAAGGGTATTGATCGCGCCCATAATTTGGGAATTACTTTTAATGATGCCCTTAATGAACACGTCGCAACACTTGCTGCAGCTGGTGCAAGTTTTTGCGGGGCCCGTTCAATGGTTGTGATGAAGCATGTGGGACTCAATATCGCAGCGGATCCAATTAATTATTTGGGTTATACCGGAATCAAAGGTGGAATGGTCATCGTAGTCGGTACGGATCCAGGAGCAAATAGCAGCACGGGGGAAGAAGATCCTCATTGGTATATTCCGCAAGTGGGATTTCCTTTATTAGAACCGAAAAATGTTCATGATATTCAAAAATACACAATTGAGGCATTTGAGCTTTCTGAAAAGTACGAAGTTCCAGTGTTTATTTTTATTCCGGGACGTATTGCTCATCATTCAGATCGTATCGACGTGCCAAACAAGCCACTACCCTCAAAACGTGATTTTTATTTTCAAAAAGATCCTGCACGTTATGTGAATGTCGGGCAAAAAGCTGTCACAAATCATCGTAAATTGCTTGAGAAAATAGATTTGATTTCAAAAAATGAAACTCTTTCTCAGAGGTATTTTAATCCGCAGGCGGATATTGGTTTCGTCACAAGAGGTGTCACTTTTGGACATACTTTTGAAAGCGTGAAGCGTCTTGGTGTCGAGAACAAAGTCGACATGCTCCATTTGGATTTGGTTTCTCCACTCCATGCGCCAAGCATGCAAAATTTTTTTAAAAACAAAAGACAGATTTACGTCATTGAGGATCAGGATGGATTTCTAGAAAACCAAATTAAGATGAGATTCTTTAATGATCTTGATTGTGAAGTCTTCGGAAAAGAGTTTTTCCCGGCTTATGGTGAGATTTCATTTCAACAGGTCTATGATTTTATCTCGAATCAATTTGGCTTAAGCACCACGAAGGATTTGGCTGCAAGCTCTCCAGATCAGTTGCAAGAGAGACTAGGGACATTTTGCGAAGGCTGTCCACATCGTTCGTCTTTTTATGTAATCGATAAGGTGACTGAGGGTACTGACACGATCATTGGTGGCGATATCGGTTGCTCTTCGTTGCCACCCCAAAGAGCGGACTGGCTTCTTTGCATGAACGCCGGCATCGGAATCTCACAGGGGATGGCCCAGATTCTAAAAGATCAAAAGATCATTTCAACGGGTGGGGAAGGCAGTTTCTTTCATGCTGGCGTAACTTCTTTGCAAAGTGCAGTTGTTAACAAGATCGATTTGTTACACTTGGTTTTTGATAATAGAAGCATTGCAATGACGGGCCA
>JAYUEB010000721.1:0-3026 GCA_043739525.1 Bdellovibrionales bacterium | reverse complement strand
AAAATCGGAATTTTTGTTTGAGCTGAGTTTTGCGCACGTGAAATTTCGCCGAGCAAACTTTCAAGAACATTGCGTTCACCAAGACTCCGAAGACCCGAAGTATTAGGGCTCGAAATATTAACCACAAAAGCATCAGCAAAAGGGTAGAGCTTTTCAAAACAGGCAACATAATCGCGAGCCGCTTCTTCATTAGCAGTTTGGCGATTCTTACCAATATTAATAAACAGCGGTCGAGGAAAGCTTGAAGCTTTGAGTTTCGCTAACACCGAATCGCAACCTGGGCCCGGAAATCCCATTTTATTCCAAACTGAAAGTGTCGAGAGATCACGATCCATAATCAGACCAGGATTTGGTTTTTGCGCAAGTGGAGTAACTGTTCCCAACTCTAAAAATCCGCAGCCAAATTGATACCAAGCCGACAAAGCCTCGCCGGTTTTATCAACCCCACCAGCAATTCCAAGGCGATTGCGAAAGTGAAGTCCTCGCCAATCCAGCGGACGCCAAGTGACATTTTGTTCAGGTAAAAATTGCGACCAAAGCTTGAGCCCGATAGGTCCGAGATCATGAGCCATCTGAGGAGAAAGCCAAAGCCAGGGCCGTAATAGCGAAGAAAGTTTTTCCATAGACTCCAAAATCGGTCCAAGGCATCAAAAATTAACGCGGGTATAATCCGCGGAGTAACATTGCTTTTTCAAGTCGTCGCACAGCCTGCGCCATCGCCGCGGTTCTCATATCAATTTTCTTTTCGATTTTGAGTTCCCAAACTTTGTCGAATGCCGTGGTGATAATTTGTTTCATTTTATTGTTCACTTCGTCTTCATTCCAGAAAAACCACTGAAGGCCTTGCACCCATTCGAAGTAACTCACGATCACCCCGCCACCGTTGGCCAAAATATCCGGGACGATGATGACACCTTTGTCAGTCAAAATTTTTGCGCCGTCGAGTGTACAAGGACCATTCGCGCCTTCAACAACGATTTTAGTTTTAATTGTGCCAGCATTTTTTGCGGTGATCGCTCCATCGAGAGCGCACGGAGCAAGAATATCGCACTCGAGTGCGATCAGCTGTTCGCTGGTGATCGCTTCTGCTTTTGGATAAGCTTTAAGAGATTTGGTTTCGTTCATATACTTAATGACATCCGGAATATTCAGGCCTTTTGCATCGTAAATTCCTGCGTGAACATCGTTCACTGCGATTACATTACATCCACGCTCATGCGCATACATCGCCGCATGCATACCGACGTTACCAAAACCTTGAACAACCATTGTTGAGTTCGGAAATTTCATTCCCAATTTTTCGCAGGCTTTTTCTGCTGAGAAAACCACACCTAAGCCAGTGGCTCCGGTACGGCCATAAGATCCGCCGATTTCAATTGGCTTGCCGGTGACGACGCCAGGTTGTGCGTAGCCTACCTCTTGAGAATAAGTATCCATCATCCACGCCATCGTTTGCGCGTCGGTTCCCATATCAGGAGCAGGAATATCAATGTTCGGTCCAATCGAGTTGCCGAGTTCGCTGGTAAATCGGCGAGTAAGATTTTGTTTTTCAGTACGAGATAAAAGAGTTGGATCGACCTTCACGCCACCTTTTGCTCCACCGAGAGGTAGGGTGAGAAGCGAACATTTAAAAGTCATCAAAGTGGCAAGAGCTGCGACTTCACCGATATCGACACCTTCGTGATAGCGGATACCACCTTTAAAGGGGCCAAGAGTCGAACTATGTTGAACGCGAAAGCCGGTGAAAACTTTTACTTTATAATCGTCCATTCGAACGGGAATACTCACGATAATTGATTTGCGAGGACGTTTAATTCTTTCAAGAACGTTTGGGTCACAGTTGATGACGTTTGCGGCGTTTTCGAGTCCTTGAATGGTATTTCTGAAAAGTTCGTTATCGGTATATTCCATTGCCTATTCCTTTAAGTAGATTTGAAGATTCGGTGTCATATTACACAGCTTTGCATTTTGCTTTGCAAGTTGAAATCAAAGTGAATTACTATTGTGAGAGCATCGTGGACTCGCAAAACTACTAGAAGGTGATCTTGGGATTCACAGTCCAACTTAAAAACAATGATTCCATTTTTCTGACCCTCGATGGGCCTCAGGATGTGAAATCCTCTTTTATGCAAGCGGTTGAAAACGGCTTAAAACGTCGCGTCATCAAATTTGAAATCAATATTGCGCAAAACCTGAGCGCTCTTGACGAGATTTTTTTGCAACTTGTCGCTCTTCAAAAAGTTCTGGGAAAACGCGGTGAGCGACTGGTTTTGGTGGCACATACCAGTTTGCCGGCAGATCTTGAAACTAAACTCCATGCAGCAGGAGTCGAGCTCAGAGTCGAGCAAGAGATCAAATCATTGAGTGAAACGCATTCTTTGACCGGGCTCACTTTTAGTGAATTTTATAAACAAGCACGCCTTAAAAACTGGCCTCGTCTTGAAGTCCGATTCAAAGAAGTCTACGACGAACTCAAAGAACTAATTCAGTCTGAACGTGCATTGCAAAGAGAAATTGAATTTTATAAAAAAAGAATTATTAGCCTCCGTCCCTTGGTTTCAGAATCTCTAAACCTCACTCAATTGGCTGAAAGACGCACGCAACAAGAACTAAAAATTGTTGAGATTAATCTACAAAATGCGGCCATGCAGGCTGAAATTGTGAAGCTTTCTCGAGACTTGCAATCTCAACAGACCAAGTATAAAGATTTAGTAGCGCAGCTAGAAACTTCAGATTCTAAAAAAGGTTTGTAATGACCACGACATTTAAAGATTACGCGAGTCACATTAAAAAAAATATCAGTAAACTTGATCAGAAGAAAGTGATCGTCATTGGAGATATCGGTCTCGACGAATACGTTTTTGGCTCGGTCAAACGCATTAGTCCCGAGGCACCTGTGCCAGTAGTCGAAGTCGAAACGCAAGAACTTCGATTGGGCTTAGCCGCAAATGTCGCGCAAAATATTTCAAGCCTAGGTGGAGTCCCTTATCTTCTCAGCATCGTCGGAAGCGACGCCGCAGCTGAAG
>JAYUEB010000720.1:0-3040 GCA_043739525.1 Bdellovibrionales bacterium | reverse complement strand
CGAAGCTCCTTTTTAGTATTTTCTACTATTTTCGAATATTCACTTAATAAGTCCTTATGAAGTAATTCTCGCGTTTTTGCCAATAGTGCTTTTTTAATCGAACTAATTTCTCGCTTAAGAAATTCAATCTGCGCTTCCTCGTGCAAAACATTTTGTACGATTTTTTCAGCTTCGGAGTTTGTTTTTTCCGAAATCGCCTTACACAAATTTAAATACTGAGTCAAGTCAGAATGAAGAGTTCGAAATTTATGACGTACAATCCTTAAATGAACATCAGTCTTAGAATTCAGCAACGGGAGTAAAACCTGTTCATCAAAATATTGCTGCAAGTTTTTAAACTCGCTGCGAACAGAATAGAAGCTAATTAGAAGCGATTCCCCAAAAGCCTTTTGTGTTTCTGTCTTAATAAAAGATTCAATCTCTGCTCTCTCCTCCTCGCTTACTAGGTCAGCTTTAGTCACAAGAATATGGACATCAGACGTAAAGCGCCTAGCCTCTTTTAGAAGAGAAAGATCACTTTCAGAAAGTGGAGAGTCAACGGAAATGGTGATGATAGCAAGCTGCACGTCGGGCAGCGACTCTATTGTCGTTTGCGTATTATGAGTAAAGATGCTTCCCAAGCCTGGTGTATCCACAAAAACCAGGCCGTTATACTTTTTAAGTGACGCTTGATGAATTTGAACTTCTTGGATTTTTTTTTGATTATGCGGATTTTCTTTTTCAGCAATAAATGATGAGAGTTCTTTTTCGGATATGCTTTTACGATTTTTATCTTGGAAGACGATTTCAACCGAATTTTCGTCAGCATATTGAATTGTCATCAAGATAGCAGTAACTGGTAAAACACCCGTTGGAAGCAGGTCTCGCCCGACAATATTGTTTATGAAAGAACTTTTTCCAGCCTTGAATCTACCAAGAACAGCTACATAAATTTTATCGGTTTGATTGAGTATTCCACGCAATGAATTTACTTGTGGTAAAAGTGAAGATATGTCGTATTCTTTTACAATTGAAATACATTGAGACAAGTTATCCTTAAGTTCGGTCGTTTCTTTAGTTCGAGCTATCATATAACTTTCATCCGACTACCATTCCATTGTTAATGCTAAAGCTGCGCCGTCAACACTATGATCATTGAACAAAACGGTAGGTTGTATTTGTCGATGATGCTTATATCCGGCTCTGCCGAACAAAACTCCAACTGTTGCACCAGCGACAACGTCACTCAGCCAATGAGCATTGTCAGCAAGTCGAGTAAGTCCCGTGAATATTCCCAACCCCCAAAATGGAGCACCTACTTTCCAGCCGTATGACTCGGTCATGCTTGCGGCCAGTGAAAACGCAGCCTGAGTATGGCCAGAAGGTAGGGCTGTTTTAGTATTGCTGTCAGGTCTCTCTCTCCTGATGAGAAATTTTGTTGCATGCGTAACAACCCCGCCAATCAAGAAGCCCTCTGCTGCGGGAATACCATTAGTCTTATCAAAGTAAATTTGGCCTCCAATGGCGATCACTTCTGGGATTCCGGTTCCCCAAAAATTACCGTATTTACTAAAGTCAGCCGACATCTTTTGATGATCCTTCCAAGCATCGTGGGTTTGCTGGTCGAACTGAAAGGCTACGATTGTAGCTAGAGCCCCTGACCCCAGAATCCAAAGACCGGTGTTGTCAAAACCATCTTTCGTAGTGGCCTCGATGTGATCAACAACAGTGAGATTCTCTTCAGCTAAGACGGATGAAGAAATCAAAATTGTAGTTAAACTTAAAAACATTATTTTTAGAATTGTCATTTTACCTACTTTGTGAGTTTTCATTTTCTCCCACCGAAACGTTTTTCCGTTGGCTCGTGATTTACGGCATCTGCTGATGAATACTTAGTTCCATCGCCATAGATAAATCGCCTCGGCAATTCGCCAGACCAATTTAAAATTTGAAGCAGTTTTTTATGTTTTTTTATGTGAGTTTTTTGAGATTTATAAATTCCGTGATGTCCTGAAAAATAGTAACTCGCAAAGCAAGCAATAAATGCATAAGGACCGATCTTTAATCCAAAGATTTCCATAGCCATGATACTACAGGCGATTGGTGTGTTTGCGGCACCGGCAAATACTGCTGCAAAACCGAGAGCCCCTAAAAGTTGGAACGATACCGGAATGAAAATAGAAAGTGCACTTCCCAAAGTGGTTCCTATAAAGACAAGCGGAATAAACTCTCCGCCTTTGAATCCAGAACCCACCGTAAGCGTTGTAAAAAATCCTTTTAATAATGGATCTCTAAAATGCGCTGGTAATTTCAGCGCTTCTTGAATGTAAGGAATACCAAGTCCAGCGTATCGGTACGAACCTTCAACATAAAAAAGAATTACCAGAAGAACCCCAGCTAAAAATGGCTTAAGGGGAGGATAAGAAATAAATCTTGAATGAATGCGTTCAATAAAATGAGCAACAAGAGTAAAAAGTTTCGAACTAAAGCCAAAAAGAATTCCAGCAAAAATGACAAAAATCACAGTTTTAAAATCAAAACTTGGAATTTGAAATCTTGGATAGGAAGTGTGAGGCGCGCCTAAAAACAAAGTGGTAAAATATCCAACAAATGAGGCAACAAGACATTCAAACCAAGCAAACAGCCTGATTCGTCCGATGGAAATGACTTCCATACCAAAAACAACTCCAGCCCACGGTGCTCCAATTGCCGCCCCAAATCCCGCTCCTGCGCCGGCAACCAAAAGTATTTTTCTTTCTTTAAGTTCCATTTTAAAAAATCGGCTTAATTGATCGGAGAGCGAAGCCCCCATTTGAACCGCAGTGCCTTCTCGACCGGCGGACCCTCCAAACAAATGAGTGACAATCGTTCCGAATAAAATGAATGGTGCCATCTTAAACGGAACTACATTTTTAGGATCATGAATTTCGTCTAGGATGAGGTTATGACCTTGGGTCACATCTTTTCCAAAGCGGTGATAAATCCAACCACAGGCTTCTACGGTTGACTAAGGTTATGAAAATCTATACGGTTTGCAAATGGCTAGACCGACTTACCCCAA
>JAYUEB010000719.1:0-3040 GCA_043739525.1 Bdellovibrionales bacterium | reverse complement strand
TTTAAATCTCATCATCTCTTCGTTGAACCGAATCACCGAATCGCTGAGTTCTTTCCAGTTCGTTGCACCGTCTTGACCAATGAAGGCCAACTCTTCGGGCATCGAACTAGCAAAACGTTTCAAGTTTGAAATGAGCATTGATTCTCCTGAGCCTCTAATATCAACCAACCCGTTTTTGTAATCTCTTTTGCAGTCTTGCCTTTTCAGCGTCATTGATATCTTCAGATTTTTTATTCCCGATAGTTTCAATGCCGTTCACACATCTATTGTAAAGATCGCAAATATCTTGCAGTGTTCGAATTTCAGTAATCGTTGCTTGGCCAGTGCTAAACGGATCCACTTTAAAAGCTGATTCTAAGAGCGCCGTGAGAGTCGCGACATCCAGAGAGCTAAAACCCAAATCATCAACCACTCTCTTCGAAGGAGTCAGTTCGCCAACACTAATCCCCTGATCTGCAGCAACTTGATGAATACACGAATGTACTGATTTTTCGATGTCCGCCCAAACCATTTGCGCTCCGATTGTTTTAGCAATTCACCTAAAACTTATCGGCTAGACTTTTAAAAAATGAAACTTTGTCGGTCCAGAAACAAAATTAAAAAATTAGCAGGTAATTCCCCCGTCAACGATGAGGGTTTGGCCTGTCATAAAGTGAGACTCTTCAGAGATTAAAAATGAAATAAAACCAGTAATATCTTCTACTTTACCGAGACGACCAAGCGGAGTTCGACGAGTAATTTGTTGACGCTGCGTGTCGCCCAATCGACTCGACATCTCTGTCTCAAGATAGCCCGGAGCTACCGAATTAACGCGAATTCCTCGACCGCCCAATTCGCGTGCGAGGCCTCTGGTAAATCCGTCCAGACCCGCTTTTGTGGCGCTGTAAACCGAGAGTCCGGAGTAACCCCGACTTCCAATAATAGAAGAAATATTGATGATCGTACCGGTTTGTTTTATCAGCATATATTTAGCCGTCATTCGAGCGGCGCGAATGGCACTCTCGAGATTGAGATGAAGCAAAGTTGAAATATCTTCGGGCTTCATTAAGGTCAAAACGCCATCGAGCCCCACGCCTGCATTATTCACTAAAACATCTATTTTACCTTCAAGATCAAATGTCTCTTTAATGAAAGCGTCGACTTCATCATATTTAACCCCGTCGACGGCTTTCCAACGAAATTTTTGAGGATACTGAGCGCGCATTTTTTCGATAAATTCGGTTTGAGTTCGACTGTAGGTATGCACTTTGTGGCCTTCAACTAAAAGGCTCTCAACAAATCCCATTCCTAAACCTTTACTGCCGCCAGTCACAATCACTACTTTAGATGAAGCATCCACCCGTCGACTCCTTTTTTATATTTTTATATTTTGTCACAACATTCTTTCAATAAGCAAGCAATCGCCTGGGACTATGCATTCAGTTCATGGCTCAAACTGATACCTTAATTTATGATTAACTACTTCCTTCAGGTGATCAGTTTTTTTTGGTTATGTCTTGAGTTTTAATTTTACACTACCGATAACGAACCTGTTCAAAACGATATAATATTGGGGAGGCTTATGCGCATCGGTCTTGAAGGAATTTCTTTTTCGGTACCACAATCCTATATTGAAATGAATGCCTTAGCCAAAGCCCGCAATGTTGATCCCCTTAAATATATTAAGGGTCTAGGACAAGTAGAAATGTCAGTCGCTTCTCCCTGTGAAGATACTGTCGTGCTTGCAGCAGAAGCTGCGGCGAGTTTATTAGCAAACTTTAATATTGATAAAAGTTCGATAGGTCTAGTGATCGTGGGTACAGAGAGCTCGGTCGATCAAAGTAAGCCTGTTGCGGTTTTTGTTCATCATCTTTTAGGACTTCCGCAAGCCTGCAGAACATTTGAAGTGAAACATGCGTGCTATGGTGCAATGGCAGGACTAAACATGGCTATCAATTGGATCCAGTCAGGTCGCGCTCCCGGAAAGAAGGCTCTGATTATTGCGTCTGACATTGCTAGGTATGGAGCCGGTACTGCAGGCGAACCAACCCAGGGTGCGGGATCAGTTGCGATGCTCGTCTCGGATAGCCCAACACTTATCGAATTTAATTTGAAAGGCGAAGGTGTCTATTCAAAACAAGTCATGGATTTTTGGCGTCCAAATTACAGCAAAGAAGCTTTTGCTGATGGTCACTTCTCGATTAATTGCTACCTTGATGCTCTTGTCGGTGCATATGAGTCCTACACAAAATCAACAGGAGATAAATCTAAAAATCTTGCTGCCTGTCTCTACCATGTTCCCTTTGTAAAAATGGCACATAAAGCCCACTTGAGACTTTTAGAATTTGAACGAGGTGCCCCATTTGAAAAAGACTCTCCTGCTCTAAAAGAAGCGCAAGATGATTATGCCAAAAGAGTTTCCCCTCACTTGGATATTAATGCTAAAGTAGGAAATATTTATACGGGCTCTTTGTTCTTAGCTCTTTTAAAGTTAGTTGAAGACTTTGATCCCAAAGCATCAAATCGCGATATCAGTTTATTTTCTTATGGTAGCGGCTGTACGGCTGAATGGATGACGGCGAAAGTATTGCCTGAGGCCCACTTACGCATGAAGAAGCATCCCTATCAAAAAGTATTAGAAGGCCGAGTTCGTCTTACGGTCGAACAGTACGAGCGCATGCTTGAGGGCGCCGGCAAAGCCGACCAAAACGATTCGAACATTTGCAATCCTGCGACCTGGGGAATTAAGAAAAATTTTCTTTACCTCGGAACTCACAACAACGTACGAAACTATGCAGTCGATGGCGAAGTCATCATTCGAGCAGAGGTACCTAAATCGGAGGCAGCGTGATCCCGAACAATAAAGATCTGTCGATTGTCGGAATCGGTACCTATTTACCAAAGCAACATCTGGCAAAAGACGTCATTAAAAAAGCCGGTGGTGATACCTCTGAATATAAAGGTTGGGAGCGTACTGGTATCGCGGGGCCTGATGAACACCCAGGAAACATGGGCCATATGGCTACTCAAAAGGCTCTTGAGAATGCGGGTCTTAATCCAA
>JAYUEB010000718.1:0-3043 GCA_043739525.1 Bdellovibrionales bacterium | reverse complement strand
TAAACGCTCATATCTTCGTGGTAGACCGGAACTCCCTCGAGCTTTTTAAAATTAAAGCCATAAAGTTGTTTGGCCATCCAGAACATGGCTTCTCGCACTTTTTCTAAACGCAAAAATGGCTTAACGGCATTTAAATCTAAATCGTATTTCGCCTTACGTACCTTCTCTGCATAAAAACGATAGTCCCAAGCTTGAATTTTGAAATTGCCTTTCTCGTTGTCGACAATCCCCTGCATGTCGGTGACTTCAGATTTGACTCGAGCCAAAGCCGGCTTCCAGACCTTCATCATCAGATCCATTGCTGTATCAGGGTTTTTCGCCATGCGGTTGTCAAGATGCCAGTGAGCATAAGATGAGAAACCGAGAATTTTTGAACGTTCGCCGCGAAGGCTGATAATCTCGGTCACAATCTTATTGTTGTTGTGAGAATTGTCATTGTCGCCGCGAGAGGTCCACATCCGAAATGCTTTTTCTCGGAGCGGGCGATTTTCTGAATAAGTCAAAAAAGGCTCCATTGCAGAACGAGTGTTTGCGAAGACCCATTTGCCAGGTTGCTTACGACGAGTTGCTTCGGTTGCGGCGCCATCAATTTCAGATTGCGGTAGACCGGCAAGGTCGGATTTTTTGTCAATTGTTAGTGATTCACTTTCTTCGTCAGCTAATTCATTTTGGCTAAATTGAGTTGAGAGAGTTGCAAGGCGCTGGTTAATTTCAGAAACCCTGGCTTTTTGTTTTTCAGACAGACGGGCTCCGTGTAAAATAAAATTAGTTTCGTGAAACCAAATGAGACGTTGTTGCTCGCCCGTGAGTTTCGCCTTTTTGGGTGAATTAAAGACGCTATCGATACGTTTAAAAAGTTTCTCATTGTGAAAAATTTCATCCTGAAGGGCGGCGAGCTTAGGAGCCATCTCCTTTGCGACTTCTTGAAATGCACTATTGTTCATTGAAACTTGCCAGACGAGGTAAATCTCTTGCACTCGATTCATGGCTTGACCCGAGAAATCGAGCGCTGCCAAAGTATTTTCAAAAGTCGGTGGAGTAGGGCTGTTCGCGATGGCTTCAACTTCAGCAAGCTGCATCTTGATCGCTTCTTCAAGTGCAGGTTTAAAATCGGTGACTTTTATTTTATCAAAAGGAGGAATACCGCCGTAAGGCCCTTTCCACCAATTGGTCAGTAAAGGATTATTCGATTTTTCGATTGGCTTTGCTAATGGTGCCGCAAGTGCGACCGACAGGATGAGATTCGAAATCGCAACTGCGAAAATTTTCGTGTAGTTGTTCGTATATTTGTTCGTAATGTTGATAGGTAGAAAACAGAAAATTTGGTTCAGTCGCACATTTGCCCCCAGTAAATTTGATAGGCAAACCTTATCAATCCAGGCTCATTCTCGAAAGCAAAATGCAGTTCTTCTGTGGTGCGTCTTTAGGCTAAAATCCGCGGAGTAATTTAAAATCCGCGGACGTGGAGGCAAATATTAATTAGTAGCGGGCTTTGAATCGCCGTCGGCCTTAATTGTTTCTTCGACTTCGCCATTTTTCTTGGTCTTTACTTTGTCGGTTACTTCAACTTCAGATTTCTTACCGTTTTTATGCTTCACTTTTGATTTATGCTTCGTGGTTTTGGTCACGGTGCCAGTCAATGGATTTTTTGACGTGTCGGTAGTTGCACTACCAGAATTTTCAGTATCCGCTGCGTGGGCGAAAGATCCACAAATTAAAAATGCCATTGCTAAAACTAAAACAGACTTCATACGTATTCCCCTTAAAAGGTAATGTAAAATTTTAAACTCCGTAAGCCGAAAGGTGTTTCACAACAGCCCGCGACTCCAGATAGATAAAATTTAAGTTAATTGATAAACACCCAAACTCATGCTGCAAGTTCACTGCCAAGTTTATACAAGGTAGAAATTATAAAAGCAATATCTCGGTGGGTCAAAATGAGCATAAATATGTGGCACTAATCCTCGAAGCCTACGAACTTTCGGGAGTAGCGGCGCCAAGGGCTGCGGCCCTTCGGATGCATTTCAAACTTCGATCAACGCCGATTGTGTGAAATCCGAATGCATTCGCAATTCTTAAGACACTACCGTGACCACAAAATGGATCTATTATTGTGTGCGAATTGCTATTCGACTTGATAAACTGACAAGCCATTCGGCAGGCCTCGAGGCCCATCCCGCGAGTCCATGTCGTTGTACCGGCATTCGGTAAAACATCTGCCATGGAATTTGCGATTTCTGGTCTGATTGTTTTAGAAAAGGCCAAAAGATGTGAGTAGCCAACGCGTCCATAGCTAGAAGTTCCTGGCGGATGGCGACAGATAATTTTGTGTGCGATCAAAATATTACTGGTTTGCTCAGCCGCCTTTTGGCACAAATAGGATTTGTCGATCCAGACTCCATCTTTTTTGACATCGGCTTGATAAAAAATGGCGATTCCGTCTGGTGAACAACTTGATAAAACTAATTTCGCTGAATTGGTAAACCAAATCTTCCACTCGTTAAGAGACAAATCGGGAAATTCGGTAATGTCGGGCATAGAGGTTATGATCGACGACCCAGCAATAGGCGCGTCCAAGTCAGACAACCATTTCAATGCATCGGCATGATGAAGAGTTCGAGTTGGAATCATTTAGAAACAATTAGACGCGTGAAGATATCCCGGAGCGGCAGCCCAAAATTCATCTTCGCAGACACCGAGATTTTGGCCAGTAATATCTTTGCAAAGATCATGATTCAAACATTCTTGAGTGTATTGATTTGTATTCTTTTGACCTAACTGCCAACAGCCGGTTCCGCAACGACCGGTGCAGCGTTTGGTATCTCCGACCAATGCCATGACGTTGAACACTTGCGTGCTCACCGTATAAGTGGCCATTTTATTTTGTCCGTAACTAGAACAAATAGTTGTCCATTGCGGAGCAAGCGAGTATCGATTTTTCTTTTGATAGGGATGAACAATTTCACCTGAAGGAACCGCATTGGCCGAAAACTCGATGAGTTTGACAATCGATTCTTCAGACTTATTTTTTGCTGTTGGAAAG
>JAYUEB010000717.1:0-3066 GCA_043739525.1 Bdellovibrionales bacterium | reverse complement strand
ATAGCACGTCCAATCTTCCGAACCTTTCGACGGTCTGACTAAATAACGAGGCAACTGATTTTGGCTGACTCACATCTGTCACAATTGAAAGAGTATCTGAAGCGGAGGCGCCGATTTCAGATTCTGCCTTTTTCAGCAGCTCTTCGCGACGGCCTGCGAGTACGACTTTGAATCCCGCCTTCAGAAGGGCCCGAGCAGAAGCTTTCCCGATTCCTGTCCCTGCACCAGTCACAATTACAACTCGAGAATTTGTTTTCATTTTAATTTGTCCTTCTCAAAAATAGTCATAGTCTTGCCATGCTCGCAATTTGAATTCTGTGCTTGCCTCGTCAATTTTTCAAATCATAATTTAATATTACGATTCATCTAGACCAAGTTATTATTTTTGCAATTATACCCTATAAAAAACGAAGAAAATCTTCCCGAAGCTTCAAGTCATGTGCACTGGCTAATGCCACAGCAACTTGAAAATTTTCTCTTGGATGAAGTAATTTGAAGCTCCATCGATTTGGATCCTCCTTCATGCGAGGATCGAATAAGACCTTAACACTTTGGTCTTTATCAACGACAAACGAAAATTGATCTAAGGGTAAATGTAGACCCATCCCTCTAGCCTTAATATAAGACTCCTTCAAGGTCCAAAACTTGAAAAACTCAGATGGTATTTTTTCGCTTTCAAAAGTCTTTAATTTTTCAACTTCCAATTGCGAAAAACTATGTTCAGCCAAACTCATATGTGAGCAGATTCGAGTCACGTTTTCGACGTCGACACCGACCTCATAGGTGGAAGCAAATCCACACACCACCATTCCGCCTGAATGCGACAAATTAAAATGTAGATCCTTGGGCGCACCATCATTGGTGACGGCAGGACGTCCATAATGGTTCGTATCGAAGGTCCATTCTTCTGGTGAAATCTTATCGCAATAAGAGCTGAGAGAAATCCTAATTAGATATCGAGCTAACAAATAATGATCTTGATCCTTCTCAAATGCATACTTTTGTTGACGATGCTTTTCATCGCTTGAAATAATTTTCGCAGCCTCAGCTGCACTTTGAGATCCTTTGAACTCATCAACAAACGCATATTTCAAGTGAACTTCGCCAGGACCTAATAACTCCATCGATACACTCCAGTTCCTGGAGGTTCGGCTCCCAAAGCTGGTAAAATCTCTCGTAAAAAACTGTCTGGCAAAAGATTTTGATTGCGCTGCCTCGGATAACCCACCGACACCTCTTCAAACCTAACCCCGTCGCGCCAGTCTGTCGCTCTCATATGAAGATGGCCACTCACGACGACTTCGATATTGAATCTGGTATGCCATTCCTCCGTCAAACGCGTTCCGCACCAAGGAGAATATCTCGGGACTTTATATAGCCGCACCAAATCTCGTCTTAGAGGATAATGGTTCACTAAAATGATAGGCACATCCCGAGAAATAGACTCCAGTCTTTCTAGCGTTTTTTGGAATAAATATTGGCACCATGCTGACTTGCTTGGATAGGGATCTGAATGCAAATAACTTTCGTCAACAGATACAATTTCGCCTTCTGCAGCCCATTGAATAACCTCGTCTATAGCAACATCGTCAGGCCGAAAACTATAGTCATATAATAGAAAGATGGGAACTATGAAATATTCTTTAGTGCCGAACTTAACTTTGACATACTCGTCTTCAGGCGTAATCACATCATGCTCACGACAAAATGAAACTAACTCCTGATATTTATGCTCTCCCCGAAGTCCAGCAGGATCGTCCGGCATGGTCCACAATTCGTGATTACCGGGAACCCAGATGAGCCTTTTAAATTTCGATTTCAAATTTTCAAATGCAAATTTAAGCTCGGCCACACCTTCACCTAAATCGCCTGCCAAAATAAGCCAATCATCTTTGTGATCCGTAATTCCTTTTAGAAATTCTTGATTCTTTTCATATTTTAAGTGCAAATCACTTATTGCCAATAACTTCATATTTCTATTAAACACCCAGACGCGGTCGCCTGAACAGAGCTTTTTAACATTTCTAGACAAGAGCATCTCTAAGTTATATTCTTAAACGAAATGAAAGAGCACATTCTTTGGGATCTTGACGGAACATTGACAAATCCTCGACTTGGAATCACTCGTTGTATTCAATATGCTCTCAAGCAGCAGGATCTCCCCATCCTCTCTGAACAAGATCTTATCTGGTGCATTGGGCCACCGCTTGATGATTCGTTTTCAATACTGGCTCCTCACCTCTCAAAGGACGAAATATCAAAGTTAGTCCAATCCTATCGAGAGCGCTTTGAGTCTCTGGGAATGTTTGAGAACGAAATCTATCCCGAGATTCCATGGCTGCTCAATGCCCTTTCACATAAAAAAATGTATGTCGCCACATCAAAGCCGCATATTTATGCTAAGCAAATTATTTCTCACTTTCAACTTGCGAGTCATTTTGTCTGCATTTATGGAAGCGAACTAAGCGGCGAACGAAGCGACAAGGCTGATTTAATTCAATTTATTTTATCTAGTGAGAAAATTGATCCATCTGACGTCGTCATCGTCGGAGATCGGAAATATGACGTGCTTGGCGCACGCAAGGCAGAAATATCCAGCATTGCCGTCACCTGGGGATACGGATCGAAAGCTGAGCTTAAGGCAGCAAACCCAGACTGGATTGTTGACTCAGCAGCCGAACTTAAAGAGCTTTTATTAAGTTGATCGATCGCTGGACCATTTCTGTTCATGCCAAATGTTGTGAGCATTTATTTCTTGATAATGAATCCAAATGCTATTGACTGAAGTTGAAAGCCCCTTCGAAATACTCTTTGAGATGTTTCTGACAAAGGCCGTTTGAGTTTCAATCGATCTCCCCGCCTGCGCCTGAATATTGACAACTGGTGACCCGTGATTTGAAATCTTAACTGGCTGAAAAAAAACCAAACATTAGCCGGAGAGCAACCGAGTGCGATCGCTCCTGAACTTTGAAAACTGGCCCCTTATAATGTTGCTGGAGCCAGTTTTGCTTTGTCCTTTCCGGCATGTTGCCAGCATGCACCTCAAGACATTTAAATCCAGATCTG
>JAYUEB010000716.1:0-9217 GCA_043739525.1 Bdellovibrionales bacterium | reverse complement strand
CTTGAAAGCCAACCAGAGAATGAAAATGGTGAACCTGGTGTTCACTTCAAAAGAAGCTCTGCCAGCCAATCAGCTCGTTTATAAAGTAAAATAGCGGACTATAAATGAGGCCCACTGTATGAGAGCCATTTTATTTTTGCTCTCTTTCGGCTTCGCATTTTCACCTTCAGCAAAAGCTGAAATGTCAGGACGCTTACATTTTGAAGAAGACGAGTTTTATGAATCTCAGATTGAGCCTATCGATCATCTGCAAGATACGATCTACTTTGAGTTCGAGAGTAAAAATAACATCAACGACTGGGCACGAATTCTTTTTGAGCCTCGTGTTCAATTTTCAAGTGACCCTCATCTTGCGGATGCGCCGTTTGACTTCAACACTCGGGACACTCTTGTCGAATTCAAACTGGATGATTTCCATATTCAAGTCGGAAGCTTTATCAAGCAATGGGAAGGCCCTGACGGCTTTAATCCTATGGATATTGGGACCGTTAAGAATTACCGAGATCCCTTAGCCGCTGAAAATTTAGGTTCTGCTGGAATTAATTTTTTTAGCGGTGGTAAAAACATTTCTTGGGACGCTTTTTATATTCCTTGGCAAACGCCATCGCGTCTACCGGGTGAGAATTCAAGATGGTTACCCAGAAAAACACCCTTTCCGCTTCAGTCTGGTCAAAATACTTTGCTTCTACCGGCGCAACCCGATCTGCAAGTGATGGATCATCAAGAGATTAATTCGGCACGCGAGAATAACTATGGCGGACGTATTCAGCTGCATGGAGAGTCTTGGGATCTCTCTTTTGCTGCCTACCAGGGCGCTTCGCAGCTGCCATTTTTTAAGGTTCATATTGTGGGAGATCTGGTTGCAACTTTACCTGATGGTTCAACTCAAATTCAGTTGAGAAATCCGATTCAGCTTCAGCCTGTTGAATATCTTAGACAAACTTTTGCTGCTGGATTCGTCTCGACTATTTCGGATACTTGGGTTTTTCGAGTGGCCGGACGATTTGATCAGCCTGTAGGTAATGATCCGCAATTGCCAGGGCCCTCTGATCAGTTTGTTGGCGGATTTGAGAAGACTTTCACGGTCGCAGATCAAACAGTAGCCGTGTCTCTTGGCTACGCCTACGCTCAAACACTTGATCCACCAAGCGGCGTTCTGACGATTACAGATCCCTTTCAGAATGCCATACTTTACGGTACGAGATTTCCAATGGGGGATAAGTGGATCATGTATTACGGTGGTCTATGGTCTCATCGAATTGGTGCGACTTACAATCGCATACGTTTTGAACGCAAGCTTGGTGAATCCTTCACCCTTGATTTCGGTGGAGATATTTTGCGTGGACCGCCAGATAATTTACTAGGAATATGGGCAGCTCAAAGTCGCGCGAGCTTTGGCATACAATATCACTTTTAAGATTAGATTCTTGGAGGAACAATTTGAACAGGAATCGCAATGTGCGTGCCTGAGTTAATTGGTACCCACCCATTAAATCTTGCGACACCGATGATTCCCAGATCATAGCTAGGAAGAGGATTTGAGAAAACAAAACTTGTCTCGAGATTTTTTGAAAGCTGATTGACCAAAATAGAGCTGATGAATTGATTTGGGCGATATGCCTTCACGTAGTCCGCGCCAAAATGATACTGAATTCGAGAATCGCGAACTCTTGCCAAAAGTTTAAAGCTTCCGCCTGAAATTTGCGGAGCAATATTCGCAAGTGCCGTACCAAAAAGACGTACGTAATTCCAAACTTTATTATCTCGTGTCGCCTCGATCCAGGCCGCTGGCGCGATTTCAACTTGAGCGGTGCCATCAGCAAGCCAAGAAAGTGAAGTCAATTGAGGTGTGCCGATAGCAAGGTCAAATGGGGCGTGAGCCGGATAGTTGAGGAGATCAGGCCATAAGAAGAATTCGTAGAATTCTGATTTTAGGATTTCTGCAAAAGATTTTTGTTGATTCAGGCTCACGTGAGCTGTGCCTGGAGTCGCAGCGAGTTCGGCTTCAATAAAATTCGTCCAACCCTGATTTGCTGTTATTAAAACAGGTTCGGTTGCGCCCGCAAGTTCTGGAGGTACATCGGAGATACCAAGTGGAGTCACCTTGCTTGGATCAGGAATTCCGTTCCAAGTGATTTGTCCGTAAGAAATAAGTCCGAGCTTCGTAATTTGAAATTGTTTGAAGGCGAGTACGAGGTTGAGCGGATTTCCCGGAACAAAAATCGGAGTCGGTCGTTTAATTTGTTCAACAATGCTATCAACTTGATCTTGAATTTTAGCGGCAAGTGCATCTTGGACATAGGGTTTGAGAGTATTTGCTGATTGTAGATTACTGGCTAAAGCCGCCTGAATTTTACTATCAATCCCAGCAGGACCTTGACAGCTTAATGAACTGATCGCCCATGTCTGAGCAGGCCACTGGAAATTAAATTGCGTGACTTGAGTTGAGATGCTTTGCGGAGTGAACTGATAAGAAATTTGAGCCGATGCAGAAGCAGCATTTTGCACCAGTTGAAGAGGCGCGCAAGTCGCTTGCACGTGAACATCTAAAGTAATTCCGCCTTGGCTTGTTGTAATGACTTGATCAACTGAAATTTTTTGCACTGAAATTGAAAGTTTTAGATTGCGAGATTGGATTTCATAACTTTGCGGAAGAAGTTTGCCTTCTGTAAATTCAGATTGAATGCTGTAGCTAATGCCTGAGATATGCCAGTTGAGTCCGTCGACGCTGACAACTTGATCCGGAAAAGCCGCCTGATCCTGAGTTGAGTAAGAGGTCATAATCGAGTGGAGAGACTTCTCAAAAAAGCTAAAAGGAGTAAATAACGCGACAATCGCGCCTTGGCTTGCCGGTGGAGTATTTTGGGCTGACGAGAGAGGAGAAAACGCGAGAAAAACGAGGAGTGTCAGAATCCCTAAAGTTTTAGTTAAAACGGCAGATTGTTGCATCTACGTAATACCCCGGGAGTTTTAAGCTAACTCCAGCATTTTTAAGTCAAACATCTTTGAAAGGCAATTGTTGAAAATTCAAGAGTGTAATGCTGTATTTAATGTAGCAATCATTGCCTCTCAAAGCTAGTTCGAATGCGGCAATTATCAGAGCACTAGATTTAAGATTGAAATTTTTATCCGGGACTTCTAGAATGGGCTCGACTCTTTTAAAACCTATCCCATTTGATCGGGGCAACATATGAAATTAATTGCAAAAAATAGAGAGAAGTTGACATTTAAAAGTGGTCTTTTGGCTGTTCCAATTGCGATTCTTTTGTTAGTCAGTTTGGATCAATCCTTCGGTTCCGTGCCAGACGAGACTCGCGACATTCTTGAAAGAGCCCGGATCAAACTTGCGAGTAAAAAAAATCAAGCGCACATCTTAATGAAAATCATTGAGCCAACAGGTGAGGTCAAAACCCGCGAGTTAAATTTGCAAACACTTCAAACGGCAAATGGTTTTGAAGCGATTGCACGGATGACAGCTCCAGCTGATAATAAAGGAACTGCACTTCTGGCCGTTGTTGATAAAACAGAACAACGTCAGTGGATTTATTTACCTTCAAACAAACAGGTGAGACGAGTTGCAAGTGTGAATAAAGCTTCAGGTCTTTTAGGCTCTGAGCTCAGTCCAGAAGACTTAAATCCAGATGCTTTAAAGGGTGCGACTGTTCAACTGATAAAAAAAGATGAACATAGTGTTGTGATTCAACTGACTCCCGCACCTGGTACAAGTGAATACACCTATGCTCGTACTGAATTCTCCGTGCCGGACTATCTTCCCCAAAAGTCTGAGTACTACAAAGGAAATGAGATTCAAAAGACGGTTGAGTTTTCTGATTACAAGGCTTTTGAAGGTTCGATTTATCGGGCTCAAAAGATTCACATCAAGAATCTTCTCAAAGGTCGAGGTACTGACATTGAGCTCAGCGATATTAAAGTAAACGCCAAACTTTCAGAGAAGGATTTTACGCCGGAAGCACTTAAAGAAAATTGGTAAGCCTACCGAATACTAGTCTGCCGCCCGATTGACATTATTCGAGTTGAGGCGCGCAATTAGCTATAGCAGAACTAGAAAGGCTCACCCAATGATGATTCTTCAACCCATGCAAAAATTAGTGTATTTTGGTCTTATTTGCGCCCTCTCATTTTGGTTTGCAAAAGTCGAAATTCAAATAGAAGGAACCGACGGCTGGGCAAAAAATCTCCCAACTTGGAGAGTTGAAAATCATTGGCTCCTCAAAATATTTTTTGGTGGAAGAGCCATGACCGGTTACCACGCATGGGTCATTAGTTTTATTTTTATTCTATTTCATATTCCAGTCGCATTTACAGATCAGTGGACTCTCGCATTTGAAGGTAGAGTCATGGGCGGCTTTATATTGTTCTGGTTATTTGAAGATTTTTTGTGGTTTGTTTTAAATCCCGGCTACGGAATTAAAAAATTCAAAAAAGAATTCATCTCATGGCATCCAAATTGGTTTTTAGCATTTCCTGTTGAGTATTGGGTCTTCTGCCCAATTGGGATTTCGCTCGTACTCTTCTGCTAACGGAAGGTACCTCGTAACATTTCGCAATTCGGTGCGGCAGTCTACTGGCAGCCGCCTAACCCCAAACTCCGAAGCATTCAGGATTCAGGAATCTGCAGCAGGCAATCCAATACCTGATACCTGATCTGGCAGCTGGTAAACTGAAACCGAAACTGAATGACTGCTAACGGATGACCGCCGCCTGTAAACGGCAGACCGAATCTATGGGTGCTAATTAGCAGGCGGAGGCGGAGCCGGTGTCCCGTTATCATCTCTCATCCCGTCAATAATCCATCTCGAAAAGACATCGCTTTCATCGGACGACAATTTCACAGGAGGTGGCGGCATCTGCTTTGTGACAAGAGTTAAGTACATCGCAGTCGCAATCGTACTTCTCAAAACATTGATATCACTATAATCCGATACACCATCTTTGTTGCCAGTGAAATGGCAGTTCAAACACTGTTTTTCAAAGACTTGTTGTTTGAATTGGGTCCACAAAATGGGGCGACCTAAGGGAGGAGTCGGCTGAGGTGATGAGCTTGGATCTGGCGAAGGATTCGGAACCTTTTCAGGAGCACCATCAGCTATCCATTTTCTAAGAATTGCAAAATCCACTTTACTCATGCCTTTAGGGGGCATGTTTTTTTCGACAAAAACAGCATTGATGATTTTTGGAAGAGCGTTTTTCACGTCAGCATAAGTTGCAAGCTGAGGATTTTTTTTGACGTGACAGCCAAGGCATTGAGTGAGAAAAACATTGCGATTCACTTGCTCGTAACCGTAGCTGCCCTTTGAAACTGATGAGTCCACGAGTTCAGAATCATCTGCTGTTTTATCGACTCGATAAGCACAGCTACTCGCGATACTTAGGAAGCCTACTAAAACAAATAATTTTTGCAGACGACATGATATCAACATATTTCTACTTTTGTGTCGCAACCAAAATATCAAGATCAGCTGTCATATTATTTTTTACTCCAATGCCGAGTACAGGTTTCACGATGACGCCGTAGTCAGAAAGTGAAAATGGGATCGAACCCTTAACATTGAGAGTATTGCTGTCGACAACCGTAATTTTAAGCGGAAAGCTCAGGTTCTTTTGAACGCCATGAATCGCCCATGAACCATTCGCGGTGAGATCAAATGTATTTCCGGGTTTGAGTTCGGTCGAAATATCGCCTGCTCCAGTGACACCGAGTAAAGTAAATTCGACTGTTTGAAAAACGACAGAATCAGGCCCCGTTTTTGGAAGCTGATTATTCGGATCACAAATATGCGCCTTTGGAAATTGTGATTTTGTGTAATCAAGTCCAAGCGCTTCTCTCATGTGACAGTCGCGAGTCGGATTTCCAGTACTCATAAGTGCTATTGGCACCGTGAGCTTGCCAGTAATTTGCGTCAAGTTTTGTGAAGCAATGATCGTTCCTGAGACTTGGGTTGCGACTCCATGATGGGTTCCGAGATCGTAGGGGATGGTCATCGTGACTCCCGTGCTGGAATCTGCCTTCGGAATGAGCTGAAACTGCTGAGCCTGAGCACCTACACTTAGAATCAGAATCGCTGCCGTCATAAATAGGTTTTTCATTAAAATCTCCCTTTGAAGTTGAGGTCGATTTCTTTCTACCTCAGACAAGAGCGAGCCGCAATTAGAAGCAGTATCTGCGAAATGGAGTCAGTTGTGTGCATTTTGGATACACAAGATGTGAAAGGATTTCAATGACCTATGATTGAGATCACGCCATTGGTTTCAAGTATTGCAAGTTTGACTTGAGCAATGTCTTTTAAGCCAGCTTCGTGAACGGCTCGATCGAGATCGATGCGTGAAATGTTTTCTTGGCTCAAGACCTTATGAAAACATTTTCCGTTTCGAATGAGTATCTGGGGGTGTCCTTCAATCAATTCTTCGATCTTCTTGTTTCGCGATGAAATAAATCCCAAAAATAAATTCATCATGATCAGGCTCGTTGCTGAAATCAATCCTCCAACAAGCGAGTTGTCGCCACCATTCATGGAATTCTGAACCGAATTGCTCAGCAGAAGTAAAAGGACCAGATCGAAAGGTGCAAGTTGTCCAATTTGGCGTTTACCGCTCATTCTTAAGATGATGAGTAAGAAAACGAACACTAAGAGTGCGCGAACAATAAATTCCCACCAAGGTAATGACATATTGAGCATAGTAAGAGACTCCTAGGTCTGGCCTTAAGCTTAACAGTTGTCGGGTGCTTGTCTACGAAGCTTTGACGTAGGTCTAGCTATTTAAATTGATTTTGAAAAAGAGACTTCCTGTCTATATCATGGCTTATGACCGAAGAAAGCACAGCTGCCAACGAAAGACGAAAACTCGCAAATCCTCAGGGACGCGAACGAAGATTTATTAAACGATTGAGCGAGCCTCACCTTCGTCGAAATATGCAACAGATTGTTTTGTTCTCGCGAATCGTGCTCGTTTTCGTTGCGATTTACGTTTGTGTTGTTTTCGCTTCGGCTTTTTCAAGAGATGTTCTTGGTCGAACGCGTTCATTTTTTTACATCGTGGCCGCGATTTTTTTTGGTAGCGGATTATGGCTTGTTGAACGAGCTGCCGTTTCTTATATGTCTAATGAGTCGGTTGAGCGCTTGGTGATTGCGCTTGAAAAGATGCGTAATTTCTTTCTTGTGCTATTGGTTCTCATTGTCGTTTTCGGTACGACACATCTTATTTCGCTATTCTAAAAGTACCTCGTAGCATTTCGCAATTCAGTGAGTCAGGGCCAGGCAAACTGAAATCGGATATACGTTGCTGGTAAGGGCAGCCGGAAAACCGGAGGGGGACAGCAGACTGCGGACCGCTGCCCCGTAGAGTGAAAATTACGAGCCCATGTTTACCTAAATATTCAGCCTGCTGGCAGCGGTCCTCTGTTTGCGGTTTAACGGTCTCAGTCTTGGATTGAAGTTAACTTTATGTATTGCGGAGTTAAATTAAAAATTCCCTCACCTCCAGATTGGAGATGAGGGCGCTCACTGGGAGCCTTTAGTTCATGGCAGGAGCTGATGGCGGAAGCTTTGGCGCAATTGCCGAAACCTGATTGACCACCTCAGTGTCGAGATCCAAAGCTATCTTTAAGACTTCGGATGCCGTCTCGACAAAATAAAATTGAATAGTAGAACGCACTTCTTCAGGAACTTCTTTTAAGTCCTTTTGATTTCGTTTCGAAAGAATGATGCGTTCGATGCCCGCTCGGTGAGCCGCGATGACTTTCTCTTTGATTCCACCGACTGGTAAAACGGCTCCTCTCAAAGTGATTTCACCTGTCATTGCTAATTTCGGATCGACAGGACGTGCTGCTAAAATCGAAGCAATAGTTGTGAGCATCGTGATTCCGGCAGAGGGTCCATCTTTTGGAATCGCACCCGCAGGGACATGCACATGAATATCTTTCTTCTCAAACTCAAAATCTCGAATGACATGAGCGAGTCTCGAGCGCACAAGGCTTAAGGCAATTTGCGTTGACTCTTTCATCACTTCTCCAAGCTGCCCTGTTAAAATGAGCTGACCTTTTCAAGGCATGAGATTCGCTTCGATGAAAAGAATCTCTCCACCTTGAGGAGTCCAAGCCAGTCCCGTCGCAACTCCAGGTGGACTCAAACGTTCGGCCACTTCATGGACATAACGTTCTCCTCCAAGAGCTTCTTCAAGATCTGCGAGCTCGACACGAATCGGTAATGCCGCATCTTTTGCTAAAACTCTTTCAGCCATTGAGCGACTAACCGTTGCGATCTTTCTTTGAAGATCTCTCACGCCCGCTTCTCTCGTGTAGGAGTTAATGATTTTCAAAAGTGCTTCATCTGAAATCACCAATTGCTGAGCGGTTAAATTATGCTCTTCAAACTGCTTTGGTATCAGATGGTTTTTTGCAATATGAAGTTTCTCGGCTGTCGTGTAACCACTTAAGTCGATCACCTCCATACGATCAAGCAATGGTCCCGGAATTGAATCGAGACTATTGGCCGTTGCTATAAAAAACACTTTCGACAAATCAAATGACACATCTAAATAGTGATCAAGAAAAGTTGCGTTTTGCTCTGGATCTAAAACCTCAAGCAATGCAGCCGCAGGATCTCCGCCGTATCCTCGAACCAGTTTATCAATCTCATCGAGCATGAAAACGGGATTATTTTCTCCAGCGCGTTTAATACCCTGGATAATTCTTCCTGGCATCGCACCTATGTAAGTTCTTCTGTGTCCACGAATTTCAGCGTCGTCACGAACTCCACCAAGACTTCCACGAACAAATTTTCGCCCTAAGGCTTTTGCAATGCTTTGGCCGAGACTCGTTTTGCCGACTCCCGGTGGGCCTACTAATAGCAAAATTTGCCCCTTGCTGGATTTTTTTAACTTCATGACCGCTAGATGTTGAAGAATGCGATTTTTAATTTTGTCTAAGCCGTAGTGATCACGATTTAAACTATCTCTAGCATCGCTCAACTCCAAAGTCTCAAGCGTTTCATCACCTGAGCTTTTTGCCCATGGCAGCGCACACAAAAGATCAAGGTAGTTACGAATAATATGCGTCTCAGCCGAATTGTTGCCCATGCTCTCGAGTCGATCGAGTTCATCTCCCCCTGTTTCAGGAAAGATGTCGCATGAGTTAAAAATGACTGGGGGCGAGATATGAGATTTAAGTGGGATTGCGTCAAGGTCAAGTTTACACAGA
>JAYUEB010000715.1:0-9233 GCA_043739525.1 Bdellovibrionales bacterium | reverse complement strand
GGACTTTTTCATCTGCTCTTTAAACGCAATTTGTTTAGAACAAGACTGATCACCTGATCGGCAAATCTGCATGAGAGTATCTTCAACAAGGGTCCCGGCAATCGTTTCAAAGGTTTTACCATCATTTTTTGCTTGCTGCCCGACAAGAAAAACATAACGTGCTTTATCAGGACCGTCCGAAAGATCCTCGCACTCGCTTAGTCTTTGATTGAGAATCCAATTGCCGTAAATGAGGCGGCGGTGCTCAGTTTTTTGATCTGAGCTTGTATTTGCGTCTAATTTGTCCAAAAGCTTTTCTTGATTCAAAATGTAGGTCTCTAAATTTGCCTTATTCGACATTGAAGTTTTAAAACGTTTGTCCTCTTTTAGCCCGGATAAGCAAAGTCTAAGCGCGCCTTCTTTGTTAGTTAGGCCCGTACTTGTCATATCCGAGTCTCTATTGGTGATGGTTTCGGAATTAGGAGAATTATTAGAGTATTTCTCACCCGATGTTCTCTTTGGTTTTCGGATAGCCGAATTGGAATTAGGCTGAGGAACTGGTAGCTTTTTTTGCGTTGCAAGAGCCGGTGATTTGGCACTCTCCTCAGATGACGAAGTCGAGTCTTGAAATCCGCAACCACAAAGGCCCATAAGAATTGAAATAGTTAAATACAATCTAAAAAGAGACATGCAATGGAACCCCTATCGAAATCAATTTGGCACGTGAGATGTTCGTAAGAGCAAAGCCTGTGCCCGTTTAATAAGGATTCTGGTGCTCGAAATCCAAAATGAAATGCACTTTTTTCAAAAAAGAAAGGCAGCCCAGCTCATTTTGGAACCGGGGCCGCAAATTTTAGGTTTTTATTAAAGCTGGATTTTGTCTAACCAGAAGTGAAACACAAGATCGCGTGAATGAGCAAAGGCTCAGCCACGTTTAGAAAATTTATTTCCTGGTCTTTTTCCATGTCTCGCTTGCTCAATTTGTTCTTGCAAATCAGCTTCGATCTGAGATTCTGCTTGATCTGCGCGGTCGCCCTGACTCTCAGGTATATTGATTGGGAACTTTTCGTTTTCAATCTTCAATTGGTTCGAAGCCTTCTTCAAAGTTAGCTTTTCTTGATCCTTCATTTTACTTGAGTTCACATTTACTCCCTCATTTTTTACTGTTGAAAACTTTTACTTTGCTCAACGCTAAGACTCAGCAAAACCGGTGCCACCAACGAAGTTATTGCGCCGAACAGTAGGCTCGTTGTAAGGCCTATTCTTTGGTAAATCGAAGTTAGATTTTGTGCCAATGACTGCCAAAATGTCCCAACTAAAAAATCTAAAACTGGCGCCGCCTTCGCCAATAGCACCGCTGGGTTTAAGCCAAAATTATTTCACTTCTGGACACCAACGTGGCCACATCGGTCTTGATAATCTCTATCGGAAACTTCGCGATATGACCATTTACCTAGTTAGCATCCTGTCGCACTCTAGCTATTCGCTCTCAGCGCATCTACAATTGAAAGGCGCATTGCTTTCTGAATCGGCCATATGCTTGCCGCAATACAGGTTAAACAAATGACGGTCCCAGCGATAAAATAATCGGGCATCAATATCTCGATATGTACCGGCATGGGTCGGCTTGCTCCCGGCATAGTGACAGGTAAATCCAGAGAAGAAAAAGCATAAGCTAGTATCGCTGAAAGTGGCGCCGCGATTAAAATACCGATGCAACCCATTAGGAGCGCTTCAAGAATCAATTGAAATAGAACGCTTTCGGTTCTATCTCCTAATGCCCTTAGAGTTCCAAGTTCGCCAATACGTTCATAAATTGACATACCCAGGGTGTTCAAGATTCCAAAAAACACCAAACACGACAAGATGATTTCGACTAGAAAATTTTGTATTTTGTAAAAATCCGTTAATTGTTGAAATAAGGTCGCCTTTTCTTTCCATGATTTAATGAGGAGGTCGGGACGATCCTTCAGTTTGTCTTTTATATTCGCAAGAGCATCTTCAAGTTTGATGTCAGCATTTAAAGATATCGCCACTCGCTCCACACGCTCTGTCTTTAATAGTTTTTGAGCTACCGACAAAGGTATATAAACTACCGAACTATCTAAGTCTGAAAACCCTGTGTTAACGACTCCTCGGACCTCAAGATCTAAAGAGCTCATCGAGCCAGAAAGTGTTTGCGAAATAATACTGAGAGTTTGTCCTATTTCAAGCTGAAGAGTCTTTTGTAAACCTTGACCAACAAGAATTTCAAATTTTGCATCTTTTGAGAATCCGGTTCCGCTTGCGATCGTCAAAAATTTCTCAATATTAGTTTCGACTCCCGTCTTGTAACCTAGAGCTTGGGCGCCCACTGATTTGTCCCGATTGACTAAAAGAACAAAAGCGCTTGCTCTTCCAGAAGCATGATTAACGCCCGGGACCCCCTGCAAGATATTTTCAATTTCATCTGATTTTTCAATATTGGCATCGTCTTTGTGTTTCGGCAAATCGTCTTCCCAAATAGCCGCTTTCGCTATTTGAATATGACCAAATTGCCCTTCAGTCACACCAATCTCAATAGAGTGAAGCATATAATGAGCAAATCCACGTACCATTATGATAGCGACAAAAGCACCTACAACCATACTCAAATTTAAAAAAGTTCTCACTCGATTTCGAATGAGGTTACGCAAGGCCAATTTTATGAAGAGTAAGGCAGAACTTGTCAAATTTTTGCCCCCAACGCCAAAACAATCGAAATCCGTGAAGCCTTTCGAGCTGGCCATAAACTCCCGAGTAAAACAGAAAATAAACATATTGCCGAAGCTTCAAAATAAGCTTCTAGCGTCGGAACCAGTTTAATAGGAATAGGCAAAGAGGCCAATGGTAGGACTAAGGGAATCTCTAAACTCGATATAAAATGAACAAATACAAAAGAGAGTGGAATACCAATGATAATTGAAATAAGCCCTAGAAGCGCAGACTCAATAAAGAATAATCGACGTATATCCGATTCGTAATCTCCCATTGCTCGCAATGTTCCTATCTCGGTCAGTCGCTCAAAAACATTCATACTTAGAGTATTTGCAACACTCAAAAGAACTAACAAAAGAATGATCACTTCAATAAAGAGATTTTGGAAAATATAAAAATTCTCAACCTGATTATACAATTCAGCCGAATCTCTCCAAGACTTAGCTATCAAATCGGTTGTTTTCAAAAGCTCACGAAGCTGAGCTAGAACAAGAGGTATGTCACCTTCTGACTCAAGGCGAACCATCAATTTATCAACAGCAGTTGAATCTAAAACTTTTTGAGCATCAGCAAGATTTAAATAAACGCTCCCGTTATCAATATCCGAAAATCCAGAACTAAATATACCGCTGACATTGAGATCAACTGCATTTAAACCTCCATATAGATTCGGTCCAACAAGAGTGACTGTATCCGCGGTTTTCACCTTTAATTTTTTCTGTAACCCTACGCTCAAAATGGCATTTTTAAAACCACTTAGTTCTTTACCCTCGGTAATGAGTATGCTCTTTTGCATCTTGTTTTCTATTTCGGGTTGAAAACCAATAAAAAAAGCTGCTACTGATTTATCCTCCGTATTTAGCAAACCATAAAAGCTCACTCGAGGTGAAACAAATTTGACACCTTCAATTTTTGAAATCTTGTTAATCAACTCAGATGAGTTCTCGATCATTTTATCGCTGACCTGATCAACAGATGAGTTTTCCCAAAAACTTCTTTTTGCGATTTCTATATGCGAATATTGGGTGTCAATAATGAGGCCCTTAATTGTATCTAAAATATTAGTTTTGAAACCTTTAAAACTGATTATCGCAACGAATGCCCCTACCAACAGAATAAGGTTGAGCGCAAGACGACCACGATGGCGAATTAAATTTCGAAATCCAAGCCTTAAATCATGCATAACTAATCGCCTTGATGAGAACTTTCGATTTGACCATCAGAAATATGAACCAGCCTTTTTGCGGCATCCATAATCATAGGGTCATGGGTTGAAAATAAAAATGTCACCCCACGCTCTTGATTCAGGGATTTCATAAGCCCAATAATTTCTGAAGCCGTTTTTTTATCCAAATTTGCCGTCGGTTCATCGGCCAAAATAATTTTAGGCTGATGAACGAGAGCCCTGGCAATTGCAATTCGCTGCCTTTGACCTCCACTCATTTGATTTGGACGATGATTTTTTACTGGAGTAAGTCCAACGCGGTCTAAGACTTCACTCGATCGCTTCTTTATTTCAGAAGAATTAAGACCTAAGCGCAAAAGAGGATACTCGACATTCTCGATACCCGTTAAAACAGGAAGAAGATTAAAAGTCTGAAATATAAATCCTAACTTGCGGCGCCTCAGATCTGCCAATTCACGACTTGAAAGCGCAGATAAATCTTGCCCATGAAGCATGACACTTCCAGATGAAGGATGATCAAGCCCGCCAATAATATTTAACAAGGTGGTCTTGCCACTTCCTGAGCTTCCTGCAAATGCAGTGAATTCTCCGGGACCGATTTCAAGTGAGACATTTTGAAGAGCAATCACTCGCGCTTCTCCCACTCCATAAATTTTGCTTAAATTTGAAAGCTTTAATATTGAATTCATAAATCTCATTGTAATGAATGATTTGTCAGGGTCTAGTCTAGATTCATTTAAAATCTGTTTTGATTTTAAGAACAAGGAAATGGCTAGCGCTTCACCTCCAAGTAACTTTTAAATCAACACGAAATTTACAAATAGAGACCTTCGCAAGCATTTTTATCATTTGTCCCATCTATTTAAGTATTCAACGTCTTCTTTCTGCCAATTTCCTCATATAGAATAACTCTCGCCTTAAACATAAATTCAGACTATGGCCACAAGATATCTTCAGTTTTTATCCTAAACAAATGAGAGATTAGCAATTCATTGGAGAACTTCAGCATAACCGACTTTTTAAAGCGATATTTTTGGGTCTAGTTTTAAAAAGCCTTTGCCTTCGAAGTTCCAAATTTTCGAAGCAATGACTATAATCAAAGCTCACCAAAGGTTCCAATCTTGAAAAGCATCATTTTAATAATATGTCTTCTCAATTCAATCACATCTCTTGCCGCCAGTGGAATTGACATTGTGAAAAAAGCAGATCAATGGCGCTACATCGATTCGGATATATCTTTCAATGTGGAGGTAAATGATTTCCACACTAGTAATCAGCAGAAAACAAAATATAAAGTTTATTCAAAAGGCACCCGTCTAAGCCGAGTTGAGACAATCTTTCCAGAACGACAGGCCGGACGAAAGCTTTTAATGAAAGAAGATGACTTGTGGTTTTATACTCCCGACATTAAACGTCCCACAAGAGTGAGCCTGCAGCAGAAACTGACAGGCGAAGTCGCCAACGGCGATATTGCCCGAACAAACTTTGGAGACGATTACAATGTCGAAATAATAGGGAAAGAGCAGATTAACGGAGTCGCATCCGTGCATCTCAACCTTAAAAAGAAAAAAGACGAAGTCACATATTCTGAAGTAGAGTACTGGGTCAATGAAAAATCATATATGCCAATCAAAGCCATTTTTAAATCGGATAGTGGCAAGGCCCTCAAAATGGCAACCTACGGTGAACCGAAAGTATTTTTTGGACACAAAATACTCACCAAAATGGAAATTATAAGTGCTTTTAACAAAAACCAAAAATCGACTTTACTTTTCAATTCGTATAAGAAAGAAAATTTAAATGAGTCTTTCTTTAACAAAGAATCTCTTAATAATTAATACAGTCAGTTTAATTTTTCTCCTTTTTAACCCAAGCGCTTGGGCAGCCAAATACGAATACCAAATTAACTTCGATGCACGTTACGGAAATCACTATTACGGTGCTCCGAATGTCGCAACTGATCGCCAAAGTTTCGAATTTGAGCAAAAGGCGTCATTTAACAATGAATGGACTGCCTCCTTTGGGGCCCGCGCTGAGGTAGAAGCGGCATATGGGTCGCTCCCAGAACGTTATGGGATAGGCGACGTTGGAAAAAAAGACTCGCAAAGCCTTTTCTTAAGAGACAATTTTCTTCAATATCAGTCTGGAGTTTTTCGAGCGCGTGCTGGCTACCAGCAAGTCGTATGGGGAGAAGCCTTTGGCAATTATTACGCCGATATTGTTAACCCGAAAGATTATCGTGAGGCAGGGCTAGGAGATCTCGCTAGAAATCGTCTCGACTCCCCACTTCTAAATTTGCAGTTTATTTTTTCTGAATCTTCGATTCAACTCCTCTATATTCCCTTGCCCAGTCATAGCCTACTACCTAGCTCGGGAAGTGATTTTAATGGCTTCACCTTACCCCCTCCGCTCGCTCATTACCGATTAACAATTAACCGCGACTCTGACCTAGCCCCTTCGACCGGAGAATATGGCATCAGATTTACACATCAAATCTCAAGACTTGATCTCTCGCTTTTTTATCTGTCTTACTATGATCGTACTCCCATTTACCAATTGCAAATTGATCCAACTTCATCGTCTGCAACTGCGCTTGCTTACTACAAACCGCTACAGACCGCTGGATTAACCGCCAGTCTCGATATCGGCGGCTATTTACTTCGCGCGGAGGTTTTAGAGAATTCGAATCGAGAGTTTAACACTTTAGTTGGATCTAATCTTAGCTCTGCAAAATCAAATGAATTCATTTACGTCGCCGGCGTCGATCTACCACCCGTTGACAAATGGCAGATCGCATTTCAATATTCTGAAAGTCGACTTTCAAAAAATATTTGGCTAGAGCGTACCGACTTTCAATCGATTGCGAATGCGCGAATTGCCAAAGTATTTCGTAATGATATATCTCTTCAGGCACTCTTTACGGATTTTACCGAAGATCAAAGTAATCTCCTGCAGGCTCAATTGAGCTTTCCACTTGGGAGCCAGATTGAGCTCGTTTTTGGAATCGATAAATTTGACGGCAACGATAGCTCTACACTAGGACAGATTAAAAAAGCGAGTCGAGTTTGGACGATGTTGAAAACCACAATAAAAAAATAAGTGCGTAAATGACAAGAGCACCTGGCGGGAGCTACTCCTTTCAGCTGCAAAGACTATCTTTCTATTTAAATAAAAACAAATTTTTGAGACAAAGTGGCTGAGGACCGCGGCCAGGACTTCTCAAGTGACGCAAAAGCTTTGGCGTGAATTCAAATTTAAGCCAACTCCGCTCGTTTTTCTAAGTCGGCATACTCTCTGCTATAGCGAAAGGTGTTCGAAAGCAGCGATGCTCATCAGACCTGAAGCGGGTGAAAATCTTGTGGGCAGATTTTTCTAGTTGATGCCCAAGCCTGGATCAACGAGAGATGTGATTATTTCTCGAATGCTGACCGACAAAATTTCAGAATAGTGTACACTTGTTCTTGATCCAACCGATTTGACCCCGAGCCTGGCGGGCAAGCTCTTCACTATCATTTACCAATGGCTCAGCTGAAATTCTTTCTTTAATCATATTGCCCGGCTCTACAATTTTCTTTTGTCCATTGCAGCCAGGGGGCGCGCATGAAGCGAAATGCACAGTTATCAATAAAAAAATATTCCTCGCCTTAATCCTTTTAAACCAAAACTCATTTTCATATTATTACTCTTTCTAAAATGAATCGAATTTCATCGGGGAAATAAGTCATTGTTGTCGGTCTTTTTGGCCCAAATAAATATTGAATGTAGATTTCAAATCAACTCGATATGGGCCTCAAGAAAACCAGAGTTTCACTTTACCTTCCTAGCAAAGTCGAGACCAGCAACTCGTTTTTCAGTTGGTACACCAATTGCTATTCCCCCAGTCGAAAGTGAATTAGACAAAGAAAAACATTTAACTTAGGAGACCAAAATGAAATGCGTGCTGATTGCTTTTTCGATTTTGACAATTGCCCAGATTCAACGAGCTCAAGGCTACGAACTGCCCGGCTACAGTAAGATTGTGAGATGCACCGAGGTCTTTCCCGAACCGGATTTGCGACCCTATAGATTTAATGTCAGCATTTTCAAAATGCTTGGAGGAACTCAACTCATTGCAGTTGTACATAGGGTTAATAATCTAAACAACAATGGCAAAAACTATAAGCAAGACTACGTTTTGTCTCAGGTTACCGAAAAATCCCCAAAGACGATTACATATTGGAACATAGCTGAAACAATTATTCTGGATGATGTTCGCCCCTATCAAAGTAACAAAAGTATTCTCTTTATAAAAGGTGAGCCTGGTTCACGCTGGATGAAGTGTTTTGATATCGGAGTAGATTAAATATTTCCATCGGGTCAAAACTCGATTGTCGTTTTGAATTCTTGAAGCGAAAGCTTTCGGGTATTTTGATTCTGACCAATCCAATTATGCCCCGATGAAATTAAATTTTTTGTAATAATTTTTTTAGTGGATTTCACGTTCAAAAATATATGTGGTCGATTTTTGCGTCTCAAAATAAACGGCAGCTAAAAAGCTTGCCGAGACTATAACCCCTCAAAGGAGGAATTTATGAAAATCAGGTTCTTCACTCTCATGCTCAGCTTTGGCTTAGCATTCAACGCGCTTGCAGCCGAAGAGTCCGGCGGCACTGGTGCGATTAAGCCAAGCGATGGTCAAGACCAAGTCGCAGTTCAAACTGAAAGTTTGCTGCCTTCGGACCTGCAGACGTCGGCGGACAGACAATATCCGCCGCGTCCCGCTCCTCCAGATACTCGGCCAACTCCACCGCGTCCTGCACCGCCAGTGACTCGACCGAATCCACCGCGTCCTGCACCGCCAGTAACTCGGCCAAATCCACCGCGTCCCGTACCGCCAGTGACTCGACCAAATCCGCCACGTCCGCCACGTCCACATGACCCCTATCACGGAGACTATCGAAATGGGCGATGGTATTTTCCTGATGGTAGAGGCTATCCCATCTTTCCAAGAACTTGGCACTGGGATCGCTATTGGCTTCCATTTTGGTGGTATCCAACTATTACTTGGCCATTGTGGAATTGGATTCAGGAAATCCCCTATGGATATTGGCAATGTACTGCTTTTGACCAATATCTCGATGCCTTTCCTGCACTCGGAACAAACGAAGCGCAAGCTGCATTTAATGCAACATATGCTTGTGGCGGCCAAGAATTAGGCTGCTATATTCCGCCAAATTTCTGTCGATTCAGAACATACTAAAGTTGAATTGAGCCGGAGGAGGTTTTATGAACCTCCTTCATTTCGATTTCTTTCTCATGTATGTACGTTAAAATTAAAACTTCCAAATTGCTC
>JAYUEB010000714.1:0-3078 GCA_043739525.1 Bdellovibrionales bacterium | reverse complement strand
AATAAGCTTCAATTCCGCTTAAGACAGCATTTTGATCAAGTTCACTCAAACGATTCGTGACCTTAGATGGCTTCCAGTAGTCAAACTTGATATCATTGGGGCCGTTAAAGTGCGCACTCTTGAGATCACTCCTGATAAATTCAACGCTTTTCGAATCTTGAGATGCAATCTTGTAGTAGCCACTTGTCGGAATCTCTTTGCAATTTATCTTGCCAGTATTGAGATCAACGCATTTTCTCGGAATAATTGAAAATAACTCAAGACAAAATCGAAAGAGCGAGCGTGGATTATGATGAGTAAATTTGATTGTTATATTTTGACCCTGAACCTTAATTCCGATGGGCAATTCTTTAAGCGGAGCCTTCAATGCTAACCATCTATCAAGGCCCTCAATAAATTCAATAACAGGAAATTTTGGTCTTGCATGGGCCATTCTCACGACCGAAAACGCAACGTCTTCAGGAGATATTAACGTGCCATCTGAAAAATGAAGTCCTGACTTCACTTTCCAATGAATGCTTTTGCCTTTTTCGTCATACTCAAAAGAATCTAAAACAGTACTCACCAAGTCATTTTCGCGCGAAATCTCAAGAGGCGTCAGATAAATCATTCGTTCTACCGAAAGATTTTGAGTATGATCGCCGTTTAGCGGATCAAGAGAAATAAATTTTCCCGTTTCAGTTATGACAAATCGATGCATCGAATCTTCCTTCGCAAAAGCATGGGTAGCAAATATCAATATGGCAAAAACCAAAAAATATTTTTTCATCCTCCTCCGTTAGAACCCGATCGATCCTGAGTTGAAAGTCTCATGTCCTCGGGTTCAACATATCGAATTGCGGTTTGGTCGGATAGGAGATCTTGGAGATCCCGCACCATTGATACTGTTGCGACATCAAGTTCGGTGTCAGAGAGAGCCTGCAATTTTTGAAGATCGACAATTACCAACTCACCTATTGGGTCCAACTGCAGAACATTTTTTCTAAATAGATTGTCAATTTGCCCCTGTGAGTATCTCAGCGTCGCAAGCCCGAATTGAGCTCGTGATACTGAGACCTTCTGACCTGCAGATGCCATTGTGCCACTCAGAAGGATAGCTCCTAGTGTTAATGACGTTAACTGCTTTTTCATTCTATGCCCCTATTTCTGCAAGATTAAATTCTTTAATCTTTGCTCTTAAAGTTGAATAACCAATTCCTAAAGTTTCTGCGGTCAGTTTAAGACATCGTGTTTTTCGATGAACTTGCATAATCAGAGATTTCTCAAGACTTTGAATATAAGCGCGAAGCTGTTCATAAGAATTAATAGTCTCTTGAGTACCGACTTGATTTTCGTCCATAAAGAATTTTGTATCTAAGTGAACCGGCTCAATTGTTTTTGCCGACAGAGTTCCAACGATTCTCTCTACTTCATTTTCAAGTTCTCGGATATTTCCGGGCCATTTATAGGTCTCCATTTTTTTAATAGTTCTCATCAAAAATACTTTGTCAGTTCCGCCGTATTTTTTTTGAAAATACAAAACAAGTGGGCGAATATCTTCAGGCCGCTCTCTTAACGGGTAATTCTTAATTTTGAGCACATTGAGTCGGTAATAAAGATCTTCTCGAAAAGTTCCATTCTTCACAGCGGTCTCTAATTCTTTATTTGAGGCGACTACGATTCTGACATTTACGCTTTCGGGCTTGTTACTTCCAACCGGATAGAAGTCACCGCTTTCAATGACCCTGAGTAGACGCGCCTGCAAAGGTAAACTGAGCTCGGTAATTTCATCAAGAAAAATCGTTCCACCATGGGCAAGTTTAAATTTTCCGACTTTATCGCCAACGGCTCCAGTAAAAGAGCCTTTTACGTGACCGAACAAATCACTTTCAAATAACTCAGGCGAAAGGGTTGCGACATTCAGGGCAATAAAGGCACGACTCTTTCTCTTTGAGAGATTATGAATGGCTTTTGCAAGAATCTCTTTGCCAGTCCCTGTCTCACCGTAAATGACAACATTACAGTCGCTACCGGCAGCTTGCTCAACGATCAATGCTGTTTCGCCAAGCTTTGCAGAAAGACCGATCGCTCCAATAGTGTGAATTTTTTCTGCATGTTGACTCGCAGAATTGTCAGCCTCAAGTACTTGAAAGTTCTCTTCGAATTTTTTGCAATAGCCTCTTAAGGTTTTTACTAAAGTCTCATCTGAAATTCCTTTATCCAAAAACTCAAGAGCTCCAGAGGCTTGGCTCAGCTTAACTGCTTCTCGAGTCTTGTCTGCTGAATAGGTTGCAACAATCAAGTCGGGATTGATTTTCAAAAGTTCAATTGTCGTCTCAGCACCATTCATCCCTGGCATAAGGTGATCGGAAATCACATTCGAGTAGCGCCTCGGAAATTTCTTAATGAGCTCGATGGCCTCCGGACCAGATGCAACCCATTCCAAAGCTAAATCCTCAGCACCCTTAAGTGATTTTTCAAAATCTTCGAATACCATCCGATCATCATCGATCAAGAGAATATTATGAACGTTCACGTAAGGCCCCCCCTTAATTATTTACAAGCAAGCTTTGAGCTCTTGCTTGTATATCCATAGAGCAACAGGGGTGCCAATCTTGGGACGCCCTCTTCAATCGAAGTTATCTCAACGAATTCATTTAGGTTTCATAGAATGAGCAAAATCACTTTTTAGCCCTTGAAAAAATTATGCGCTGAAGTTTGAGCACTCTAATTTCAAGACATTCCGGGCCATCCGCTTGAAATTGTGAACGAACTTGGAACTATGCCCATATAGGCTTTAGTTTTGAAAAAGCTTCACACCAAAGAGATACTTTTTCTCCTAAGTTTATTTCCTTTTTTATAAAATGTTTGGGACGGCAATTGAAAAATGAGTAAGACTAAGAGGAAGTAGAGTCTCAGCCGACAAAACAGAAAACTGCTAAGATCGCGAACTAAAGGGAGCAACCTTGAACGAATCGGAAACTACAGACGGCAAAATATCAGTTTTACTCAATGCACTCGGCGGAGATTTTACGAGAGTGAAGTGTGTCCAATGTGGTGAGATCGATTTTCTAATTCCACTAGACGTACCTTTCGATG
>JAYUEB010000713.1:0-3079 GCA_043739525.1 Bdellovibrionales bacterium | reverse complement strand
GAAGTTTTACCTACTCCAGGTGGACCTACTAAGCACATGATAGGGCCTTTTAAGTCCGTTTTTAATTTTCTAACAGCTAAGAATTCTAAAATTCGATCTTTTACTTTATGAAGGTCGTAATGATCGTCATCAAGAATTGTTTTCGCTCTTACGATATCTAAATTATCTTCAGTTTTCTTATTCCATGGAAGATCGATCATCCAATCAAGGTATGTGCGAACCATCGAAGCTTCACTTGCGTCTGGGTGCATGCGTTCAAGACGACCAAGTTGTTTGAGTGCTTCAGTTAATACAGTTTCTGGCATTCCAGCGTGCATAACTTTTTCGCGAAGCTCATCGATTTCTTCAGTTTTAGAATCTGCTTCGCCAAGTTCATTTTTAATAGCGCGCATTTGCTCGCGTAGAAAATATTCTCTTTGGCTTTTTGACATTTCGTCTTTGGCAGTATTGCGGATGCGAGCTTGCATTTGAAGAACTTCGAGTTCGTTCGTCAAAATTTCGTTTACGATTGCGAGGCGAGCTTTTGGATCTTGAGTCTCTAATACCTTTTGAGCATCTGAAACTTTAAGACCTAAATTACTTGCGATCAAATCAGCAAGACGACCTGGTTCTTTGACATCATCTAATATAAGTAAAATATCTGGAGATAGAACTTTGCCAAGAGCAATGATTTTCTCAAGCTGCTCTTTTGCATTGCGGATCATCGCTTCATATTCAATCTCAGCTTCTGGGCTTGCAAGCTCTTCGATCTTCTCAATCGCAACTTCAAAGTTTGGCGATGATTTAGTATATCGAGTGATGCGACCTTTAGCTTCGCCTTGTATCAGAATTTTCACTCTGCCATCAGCAAGCTTTCGCATTCTCATGATTCGAGCAATCGTACCTACTTGGTAAATTGTCGTTTCAGTCGGATTCTCCTCAGTAATCTCTTTCTGCGAAGCTAAAAAAATCAAACGATTTTTAGCTAGCGCCTCTTCTACTGATTTTACTGAGGCCTCTCGGCCTACAAACAGCGGAAGAATCATATAGGGAAATACAACGATGTCTCTTACAGGTAACATCGGTAGTGTTTCTGGGATCTCGACTGATTTATCGTCAAATGCCATTTAGTCCTCCGCTTAAGCGGGAAAATTCTCATATGATCATGAGAATTATAGTTGTGTATTCCTATTAAACTTCTCGGACTGCTCCGCAAAAGCCTTTAAGAAAAACAGCGGCATTAAAGTATTGAAATGATGAAAATCACCGAATTATTTTGAAAATCTCGACAAATTGAGAGTATTTAGAATTACGTGAATCACTGGAAACTGGCTCTAGGTAAGGCGTTCCAGGACCTGGCCACCTGTTGGCATGATGTATACAATAAATAAATATTTGGGATCACAAGCATTAAGCCAGACGAGATCTGGCGTTAGTCTTGTTTTATTTAGAGAGTTTAAGTGGCAAAAGAGCGTTCGGCACTTTCTTGATCTTCTTTGCACGCAATACAGAGACTTGCCACCGGGCGCGCCTTCAGGCGATTGAGACTTAAAGGTTCTTCACATACTTCGCAAAGCCCAAAACGTTTTGAATCAATTTTTGCGAGAGCGTGATCAACTTTTTGAAGAAGCTGTGTTTGCCGCTCCTGGAGCCTTAAGTGCATGCTTAAGGAAAATTCGCTAGCAGCAACGTCTCCCTCGTCACCATGACTGACTTTTTCAGTGAGAGATTCTTCTTTAAAGATAATTGCCTTATTTAGAAGCTCGGATCTTTGCTGTAATAACAACGTCTTAAAAAATTCAAAATCATTTTCTCGCATTATTGTAATTCTCCCCTCAGATCATCGCAAGTTTTGCTTTGAAACAGATCAACTCTGTTGCAATAAAAAGCTGCAAGGCTTTTTGCTCTAACAGAACGTTTAAGCTTTTAAGTTTGTCTTATGTGCTTGTCACCAAAAAAATTCACACTGCTATTTTCTTTCGCAGATTTATGACGCAAATATTTTTTGATAGTTAGAATAATTTTTCAGCATGTCAAAAATGAAAGGTGAGATTGGAAACTCACGATATAAACTAATTTTGTTTATATCGTGACATTTTCTCTAGATAACAATTCGAAATCTATCGAGCAAATTTTCTTTTTACGGCTTCGCGAAGCTCTGCGCCTTCAAGGCTGACGCGTGTCCACGGAAGTGCTTTGAGTCTTTCGATTTCAATTGGCTCTTCGGTTTCTTCGCAGACGCCGTAGCGACCTTGTTGGATGCGCGCAAGTGCAAATTCGATTTCAAGAAGTTGATCTTTCAATCGATGCTGAGAAGTCAAAAACTCATTCTCAGCGAGTAGATTCATTGTTTGATCTGCCTCGTCTCCGCCACGGAGATCAAGAGATTCAAATTCTGCCTTAGCAGTTTTAACGCGATTCAGAATGTCCTGCTTCGACTGAAGCAGTTTCGCTTTACAATCCTCGATGATCGCTGCAGTCAATTTTTGATGTGCCATAATAAACCTCTCTTGTCGCCAAGTCTTCGAGCCGTCCATGGCCCAACCTTTCGGCATCCATTCTGGATAAGTGAAGAAGAATTCAGAAGAACTCTTCCTAAGGCTAGTGCCTTAGTATCAGGTAAGACTGGGGCGCGTAATACTTCGGTTAATGTTTTGAAAGATAGAAATTGAAACACGACAAAAGTGCCGACAAAGGGCACTTCAGTCAGGCAAGCGAGCAAACTGATAGCAGCAGATTCAAACTGAAACAGAATGACCGCAGTATGGGGACTGCTGCCTGAAGACTGAGGAGCTTGAGATAACATGAGTTGCGGTTTGCGGGCAGCGGTCCTCGGTTGGCAGTCATTCCGTCTCAGTTGCCAGTTTCAGTCCCTGATTTCTGATATCAGAGTGCCAGGCCCTGATGGACTACTGCTTTTGAGCTTTACTCACTTGAACAATTTGACCGTTCTGAATTTTCAAATCAATTACCGGTCGAAAGATTTCGCGGTTTTGCGAAATTGATAAGGGGCCTAATGCTCCCGGAAAGCTCTTTAAATTTTGGAGACGAGCGGTGACAGCGCTTCTTGAGCTTGCGCCGCTCTGGAGCAATTGTCTCA
>JAYUEB010000712.1:0-3082 GCA_043739525.1 Bdellovibrionales bacterium | reverse complement strand
TTCGCTGTCAGCTCAAGAAAAAAACTATATCGACATTCAGGACGGCAAGAAGCTTTTGGTTGGGGAACCTGAGCGCTATGTTAATCACTCCTGCGAAGCCAATACATTTCCGGGAGAACTATGCGATATCGCTTCTCGCGATATAATTGAGGGCGAGGAAATTACCGCCGACTATAGTCGATTTCATATTCCGCAAGGCCGTTTTAAGTGTTTCTGTGGAAGTCCAAAATGTAGGGAAATCATCTCCTAGACTCGATCCTTAGTTGAATATCCTGTAAAATCTGAGATTGGAGGGCTCTATGTTTAAAATAATTTTCGTATTTTCAATCGCTTTTTGTTCGATGGCTAAGGCCTCGGACCGAGTATTTGTTTATACTTTTGATTATACGAATGCCGTCGCGCCAGGAGAAAAAGACGTTCTCACTTCCCGAGTTGCAAAAACTTTAGGTAAATACTCAAAAGCTTGTGTCGATCTACGTTCGATGGGCGAGAAGACCAAAGGTGATGTCATAACCGATGGCGGAGTCGGTATTGTGACGAGTGAGCCGCTATCGCAAAAAGCGATCAATGCCATTAAACAATCCATTTGCTCTCACAATCTTTCAAAAAGCTATTTGAGTAATTCAGCCAACGCAGATTCAATTGCAGCTTTATCAAAATGTAAAGCGACGTTCTCAATGAAGTCTTCGGCGTTAAGTAGTACAAAACTCGCAATTCAAACACCACTTGACGAGCAAGGAAGCTCGGTTCGTGACGAGGTGTCGACAAGATTGATTGATCATCTTCCGCAATTTTCAGATGCATGTACGACCGGAAAATACGATGATTCATTTAATAACACGGCCTCGACGAATGAAGCTCGCCTTCTAGTTGCTTCCTCTTTTGGGAACAAAAAATTTAATACCATCAGTATTCAATCTGATAATTTGAATTGGAAGTTTGGCTCTGCCAGCCTAGACACCGAAAAGGCGATTGATAGTTTAAGCTATTCACAAATCGTCAAAGATCAAATGCAACGAACTCGAACTGGAACTGCACAATAATCTATGTTTTTGAAATGGCTCGGTAATTTTCAATAATCGAGCCGCTGACTAATTCGAAATTAAATTCCTTCATCACTCGTTTGCTCGCACGATTGCCATATTCTGGCCACTGATCTTGAGATTTAAGAGCGCGAGCAAGCGCTTCACCAGCTGATTCAGAGCTTTCGGGTTCAAATAAATATCCAGTTCTATTCTCGATCACAATGTCGGGCGTTCCACCTGAGGCCGTCCCTAATACTGGTAAGCCTGCGAGTTGTGCTTCGAGGAGGCTGAGTGCAAAGCACTCTTTGTACGAAGGCAAAGCGTAAAGATCAAGTGCCGGCATATACTGATACGAGTCGGCCATATTACCCTTAAAGTGAATACGCTTTGCGATTTCAGGAGGGAGGCTTTTGTGAAACTTCTCAATATCGTCGGCGTACAGTGATGCCTCGGGATCATTTTCGGTACGCCCTCCAATGAAGACAAGATTAAGCCGAGGTTGAAGCTTCAAAATGGGGATGGCACCCTCAAGAAACTCGCGAATTCCCTTTTGTTTATCGATGCGGCTGACAAGGCCGACCGCAATTGCATCTGCGGTAAGCCCAAGAACTTTACGAGCATCTGATCGACCCATAAAGCGAGATTGAATTTTCTCAATATCTCGACCGTATCGAATGATTTTGATCTTATCTTTTGTAATGGGAATATATTTTTCTAAGAGATTTTTTGCCGGAGTACTCGAGCACCACATCTCATCGACAAAAAGGTATTCAAAAAAGTGAATAGGGTCCTTCTTTGTATGGCTAATGAGAATATGTGTTTGAAGAATCACTTTCGGACGAGGCTTTTTAAAGAACTTTGCTTTAATTAGACTTGGCAGAACGACTGAAAGGTCTTGAGTGCTATGGAGATGAAAAATTTGTCGGGATCCAACCTCATTTGAAATTGACGAAGTGAGAGTCTGAATTCCAGCATTCAAACATTTCTCATATAAAGGTGAGTTTGGAAGAACAAACATGGCCACATTAAGCCCTCGTGCTTTTTGATCGAGAGCCAGTGAAAAAGCATAGGCTTCAAGGCCAGAAAAATTAGGACGAGGACAGACGTGTAAAATCGATAGAGTCTCGGTCATCTTTTTAAAAGTACCTTTGCGATTTCGACAAAGCCTTTGCCGCCTTCAAGATTGGCAACAAAGCTAGGTTGATGCTTGAGATGAGAAGTGAAGTTTTTAATATTTGCCACGGCAAATGAGTTTTTAAAAAAAGCAAACATAGGCTCATCATTGGGAGAATCCCCCGAAAAAGCAAATTTATTTTGATTTGACGAGAGATCTAATCCTAGTTCGCGAGTCGAAAAAATTTTACACATTGAAAGTTTGTCGTAATTTCCAAACCAAGCATTCACATGAATCGAAGAAATTTTGGCAGTCGCACCAGCTTTTTCAAAAAGCTTGACGATCTTTTCAACGTCGCTCTTAGAGAGAGGTGGAACATCTTCGCAAAAATCAATTGCAACATCCATCAATCGCGAAAACTGATCGCTTGCGAGAGCCGCACCTGGTACTTGATTCAAGATTTCAGCGGCTAATGTATCGAGCTTGACTCGATTTTGAAGGCGAGTTTCTTCGTCAACGACAAAATGTCTGAGCATTTTTTTATCAAAATAGCGAAAATAAAATGCACCATTTTCACCGACGATTCCGCCGACGGGCCAAAATCTTGCGATCATTTCACACCAGCCAGCCGGTCGTCCCGTGACTGGAATCACAACTACTCCTTGGTCTTGCAGGGTCCAGAGGGCTTGATATGCATCTGCATGGAGCTGACCTTGGTCGGTGATCGTATCATCGATGTCTGTAAATAAGTATTGAACGCCAGAATTCTGAAACTGCGAAAGCACTTGCATTTTTTTTTGAGCGTTTTGATCGGATTTTGCTTCCATAATTTCTGAACTCCAACGATGCTGCGTCAAAATTTCTTCTTGCAAGATTCGTGTTGTACCCTCATTTTTATGAAGAGCACAAAAGGATTTTCATTCATGAGTAAAAAATCTCTGGC
>JAYUEB010000711.1:0-9273 GCA_043739525.1 Bdellovibrionales bacterium | reverse complement strand
CCCGTTTGAATTTGAGTGGTATTGTTAAAGACTTGGTAATCGTCAACACACGTATTCTGAGCTGCTGAGTAGGATTGAATTGAAAACAAAAGAATAGACGCCGATAGAATTTTTAATTTGTATGTCATGCTACTTTTAAGTCTGACAGCGACCTAGAAAGCAAATCAACAATTTCCTCTGTCGAGGCCATTAATCTGGTCGCCCCAATTTCATTTGCAACTCGCGGCATACCATATACTAAGCAACTCTCTTCACTCTGGCCAATAGTATAGGCTCCTCGATTTTTCAGCTCCAGCATGCCTTTCGCGCCATCGTTACCCATTCCAGTTAAAAGAATTGCGAGCACTCGAGAAGACTGGTCGAGCTCAACAACAGATTGGAATAAGTAATCGACTGAAGGCCTGAAACGATTCACTGGCAGATCATCTGTTACCTTAATATATATTTCGTCGTGACGGCGAACGCATGCCATTTGTGCCCCGCCAGCTGCGATATAGGCGTGGCCGCGTTGAATTTTATCACCGTGGGCTGCTTCTTTAATTTCAATTCTTGCGAGTTCATTCATTCGGTCTGCAAATGCTTTCGTAAAATACTGAGGCATGTGCTGAACTACCAAGACAGGAGGACTATCCTCGGCGAGGCTGACTAATATCTCTTTCACAACTTCAGTGCCACCTGTTGATGAGCCAATTACAATAAGCGAAGGTCGCTTCAACTTGTTGATCGCAGAAGCTTTCGGTTTTTTTGTCTTCGGAGAAATTTGCTTTTTCCGAAATGCTTCGACAGCATGAAGCGAGGTTTCTCGAATTTTTTCTCCGAGTTCAGTCACTTCGTTGAGCGAAGGTTTTTGAAAGTAATGAAATGCCCCCTGCTCCATCGCTGCGACAACGGGTCCACCCTGAGCGGCTCCAAAATCAGTAATCACAATCACTGCAAAGGGTAAAGGACTTGAGATGGACCTCAAATACGAAACTCCATCTTGATGAGGCATTTGAATATCAAGGGTCATGAGATCTGGTTCGCAAGTTCGACGAACCTCTTCGGCCTCAAGCGGATGATTCGCTTCACCAACAACCTCAAACTTCGAATCACATTCAAATATTTTTCTCAAAATCATGCGAATAGGCTTGGAGTCGTCTACGATCAAGACTCTCACCTTTCTATCGAGAACAGGGCTCAACTCAAATTTAGGATTTTGGCGAACTTCTTCGGACACTTCTTGCTGAGATAATAACTTACATTTCAACTCACCTGTCGATGGATCGAAAAGAACTTTTCTCCCGAGCTCTCCACCTACCGACCGATTTAAGATTTTCAAACCAAATCGTGAAATAACTTGCTCTGCAACCTCTAAGTTCGATCTGCCAAGGTCGTTTGCTCCGCCAACAATTTTAACTATTAAATTTTGGGGTTGACTCCCCCTTGATTTAAATTCCTTCAAAAGCATGAGAATTGATTCTTCACCATAATGAAGCGGTGTCAGTTCATTGGCTTCGCTCGAACGGCTTCTAGCAGGCAAAAGAAAGTGATTGGCACCACCGATTTTCAAAACAGGGTCGTAAACTATTACCGACACGCAACTTCCTAAGACAATCGAAATAAGTCCTGAGTCAGTGACCTTCATTTCTCCGCTTTGAATGTTCCATATCTGTTTTGATTTCATTTTAAACTTTGCCTAGCTGATATATCGAGCGACCTAAATTTTCCAATTGAGGAGGCAAATCTCTTACCGACTCAGACAAACCCAATATCAAATAGCCACCTGGCTTAAGATGATTGACGAGTGAATTAATCACCTTTTTTGATGATTCAGGATCAAAATAAATCAAAACATTTCTTAAAAAGATAAAATCAAATTTAAGAGTTGCAGGAAGATCGATCTGCATGAGATTCATCTGTTTAAATTTGACCGAAGTACGAAATTGTTCTTTTACCTCGACCTTAACTGGAGATAAATCTTTACGAACTTTGAAAAAGTCTCGAGTCACTGGATTCAAAGGCGGAGCCTGAAAGCCTTTTGTCAAATAAAGACCCTCTTTTGCCTTTTCAACTACGTCCTTGCTGATATCCGTGCCTAAAAGCCGGTAATCGCTAGGCGTGCATCCAAGAGAATTTAAAATAATCGCGATCGTCCACAACTCTTCACCGGTTGAACATGCTGCCGACCAAATGTGTGTCGGCCGGGAACTAACTTCAGATAATTTTGCTTTTAAAAAATCAAAATGAATATTTTCGCGAAACCATTCTGTTTTGTGCGTGGTCATAGCTTCAACTAAGTATTGAAATTCTTTGGCATGATTTTTTTCGAGATGATCAATATATTCTGAAAAGTTCTCAAATCCGAGATTCTGAAGTCTTTTAGCAAGACGCGATTCAACGAGACCATGCTTCTTATCCCCTAAGCGAATCCCTGTTGTACTATAAAGAATACGACACAATCGATCGTAATCTTTCTCCGTAATAACAGTTGAAATCTTAGGAGCTCCCATTAAGCAGCCTCTTGCGATTTCGATTTTTCAATCGTCTGAGGAGCAAAGTGGGCGATATTCAAAATTAAACAGACCTTCCCATCTCCTAAGATTGTCGCCCCTGCAGAGCCTTTCACCCGCTTCACATCTTGGCCGACGGCCTTGTGAACAATCTTTTGAATCGCAAGCACTTCATCTATTAGGAGCGCATAGGGCTGCTTTGCTTTTCGCACTAATAAAACGGTTACTTGCGAATTTCGAGTCGTCACGGATTTTTGAAATAATTCTTTGCGTAAATCAACAACAGCATAAACTTGATCACGTATCTGAAGTAGACCCTGATTCACATTTGAGGTTTGAATTTTCTCAACATTGAGTCTTGAAACTTCGTCTACATCAGAATTAGGTATAATAAACTTCTCGGTGCCGACTCTGACAATCATGGCATTAAAGATTGCGAGTGTCAGTGGCAAATGAATGCGAAAGCAGGAACCTTGCCCCATTTTAGATTCAATCTCGTAAGAGCCTTTAAGCTCTAAAATCTTTTCTTTAACTACGTCCATACCAACACCGCGACCTGAAAGATCAGTCGCGGCATCTTTGGTTGAAAAGCCATTCTCAAAAATAAGATCAAATATTTGTTTTTCTGAAAACCCAGAGCCATCACCTACTAGCCCAAGCTTCTGAGCCTTGGCTAAAATCTTTGATGGATCCATGCCCCTGCCGTCATCTCTCACTTCAATAACAAATGATCCACCTGAACGAAAGCCAATGAGAGTGATATTTCCTTCAGGGTTTTTCCCTGCGGCAACGCGCTCTTCTGGAGTTTCGATTCCGTGATCGACTGCGTTTCGAACCATATGAGTGAGTGCATCTGAAAGCGAATCAACAATTGTTTTGTCGAGCTCTTGTTCATTTCCCTTTGTCGAAAACGAGATAGGTTTTGATAAAACCTGAGCCGCATCGCGAGCGGCTCGCTCAAGCTTTGAAAAAAGCAAATTTAAACTCACCATTCGAAGCGACATGGCCGTTTGTTGCAAATCGTAAGTTAACTTCGTCAACTGACTAATGGTTTTAAGAATAAGATCTTCATTTTTGACTAAGTCCGTTTTTGCCTGATCAAGAGCTGATTGCAAAATGACTTGTTCTCCAAACGAATCAACTAAACTTTCAATTCGCTGCGCCGGAATTCGTAAATACTCAGCTGCCTGGGGCTTCTTGCCGGGAGCTTTATTTCCAAAGTTTGGCTGGATCGCCTTAAATACGTCCTCTTTAACCAGAACCACATGCTCTTGCTTAAGAGCCAAATGAATTTCAGCCAGTAAGCTTGAATAATCCATAATAGCTCCACCATTTCGTAAAGTCTCAATATCGAGCTTGAGCGCGTCCACACTGCGGAAAAGAAGATTAATTATCTCTGGAGTTGGAACTAAGATATGATTTTTACAAGCGAGCATGAGGTTTTCAAGTTGATGACTAAAGTGCGAAAGGTGATCAAAGCCAACTGCTTTGCCTGAGCCCTTAAAGTTATGAGCGAGACGAGAGAGCTGATTAAATACATCCAGATCGCTTGAGTTTTTCTCAAGCTTTAAAAATAAACTTTCAACACTTGCAAGCAAGTCTTGAGACTCAACTAAAAAGGTCTCTTGTATCTCTTTTAAAAACTCATCCATCTTAATATCCTTCAAGCAGCAGGTGTGCTTGCCAATTGACCTAACCGCGACAAATCGAGTATCAAAGTAAGTTCTTTGTGCTCCATACGAGCAGCACCAACAACTCCTTGCCTGACGGACACTTCAAGATCTTCAATTTTTCTCTCAATTTGATTCTCAAAAAAAGCAACTACCTCAGAAACGTCATCGACGATAAGTCCCAGCGGCTCCTCACCGACCTGAGTGACAATCACGGTCGGTCGCTTTGTGACGGGTGCATTTTGTTCAGTGCGAATTCCGAGTCGAAGTTTAAGGTCAAGAGTCGAAATGATTTTTCCGCGTAAGTTGATTAAGCCGCGAAACTAGACGGGCATTCCAGGCACAGGGGTTAAAGTTGAAAGCGCGAGGACTTCACGAATGCTCGCTAAAGGCGCTGCATATCTGCGGCCAGCTAAATAAAAAACCATGTATTTTTTAGGCTTAGAATTGACAACAGGAGCGTCGGCTTTCTCAGATAAATCACTCATAGTTAACCTCATTTTAGATACCTTCTAAAAATCGGATTTTACGAGGGAAAACTTGAGAAAATGGGTTACTCGCTGCGATCTGAATCGCAGCCCTATTTGAGAGAGGAGCTTAGGCCTAAGGACTAGCCCTTATTTAGTCTGAAATTGAACGTCAAAATCGACGCTATCAGCTACTTTGATGCCTGCGTACGAAGGAATATCAATTTTGAAATCAGATAATTTGATATTTGCTGTCGCCTGAATCTTGAATTTTGAATCTGAAATAGCCTCGAGCTTTCCTTTAACATCGACTTCTTTTGTCACACCATGAAGTGTGAGATTCGCTTTGAAACTCAAATCTTTTTTGGCTCCGGCCTTCATATCTGCAACCGAAAGATCTTTGACGTTCAAAACTGCTTCTGGAAATTTTTCAACTTCGAGGTATTTTTTCTTCATATGTTCGTCGCGCGTTTCGATACCTGTTTTGAATTTATCAAGCTGAACATCGACGGCACCATTTACTAATTTATTCTCAATCGACAATTTTGAAACGATTCCCTCAGATTCTCCATGAATACGCAGCATCGCGGGCTTTCCAACTGCTACAAATGAGGTTTTTGCGGTGCTTTGATCAATGTCTACCGGAAGAGCCTGACACCAACAGCCCGCGCCAAAAACAAATAAAAATGCCTGAAATTGAAACTTCATGAAGCCCCCCCCTTAGAGTTCATACATTTTAGATTCTTGTAGCAGATTGCTCAATTCATTTTTGGGCCCGTCCTGTTTACGGTTGGTACTCGCCATTCCGCCATGACATCAGACTTAGCCTTCATGCGTCTTGATATTCAAAAGCGCTTACGTAGACTTTAGTCGCATCAAATGGCTTTTAAACAGGAGGGGTTCATGTTTTTAAGGGGTTTAAGCCTAGTCGCTCTGACTTTGGCTATCGTACTGAGTTTATTGATTCCAAAAAATGCTAAGGCTGACATGATGAGCGACCGCGATGCTTATCGCCTCGAGCTCAACAGCTTGTTTCAAACAATGGATACCTACTATGGTCCACTTGAACTTAAAAAGACGACAATCGGTCTCAACTGGCCCGCTCGTAAACAGAATTATGTGACCAAAATTGATCAGCTTAAAAGTTCAAATGACTTTTACTTTTTGATTTCGGACGTCTTAAATTCTTTAAACGACGCACACGTTGCAATGGAACTTCCAAGCACTTTGACTTGGACTCTTCCTTTACAATTTTCTTCAGTTGAAAATAGTATCATTGTTTCTTTTTACAATAGCACTGCGATGCTGAATGCAAAATGCCCAGTAAAACTCGGCGACGAACTAGTGAGAATCAACGGCAAAACTTTTGAAGAAGTGCAAGCGACTCAACCGGTTTTTGCAAAATACGGTAACCCTATTACAAATCGCTCGATGTTTGCTCGCATGCTGACAAGCCTCAACGAAGCTCGCGGAGTTCGACTCGCACAATTTGGTGGACCACAAGTCACATTCGGAATGAAAAAAGCAGCTGGTGGCGCCGCATACTCTTGTAATTTAACTTACAAAGCAAGCGGCAACGGCCTTATCGAACGCGGGATGGGCGAGCCAATGACTCATCCAACTCCACTCGCACTTTCTCCCGAACGTTATCAATTTGAACAACAACTTGATGAAACCCTCTCTAAAGATGGTGACGTTTTGGTTTTAACAAAAGAGATGCGCGATCGAATTTATCACGTTCAACAGTTGCTTTCTCAAATTCATACCTTGATGAATTTGACTACTAGTCTTGATGTTTCAAAAACCGCCGAAGATCCAAACCCAGGTGATACGGGTCAAAAATTAGGAATCGGAGATCTTCCTCCCTTTTTCAAACTCCCCGCTGATTTCAAAAAAATTGAATTCCCTGCCCTTGGCGCTCTCTTAAATGAAGATGCTTATTTTGCCGGAACCTTTGAACACAAAGGCAAGACCGTTGGATTCTTAAGAATTCCAAGCTATATGCCAACGATCGTTTATACAATGCCACTTGGACTCAGATACATCATTTCAAAATTGCAAAAATCAGATTACTTGATTATCGATCAAACAAATAATCCAGGCGGAATGGTTGCATACTCGGATATGATCGTAAAATCTTTGACAGGCCTTTATGATATCTCAAAACACTTGAGATTCGTCGTAAAACCAACTCAGGGTTATTTGAATCAGTTTGCAACTGTTATCAGTGCGATCGAGACCGACACAACTGGAACAATCCCAGCTGATGCCAAGGCTTTGTTACCTGTCTTAAAAGCAAACTATAACATCGTTCTCAAAGCTTATCAAAATCATGCAAACTTAAGTGAACCTATCTCAATGATGGTGACGACGAAGTTTATCGAGATCGTTCTGGATCAACTATACTCAGTGATTCCACTTCACAAGTCGATCGAACAATATCTAGGTGCGGCTGTATTCACACCGCAAACATACGAATTTCCGGTTTACATGATGATTAACGAATTCGACTTCTCCGGAGGAGACGCAACTCCAGCAACACTTCAAGACTATGGGCGTGTGAAACTCATAGGTGTTCGTACCGCGGGCGCAGGTGGCTCAGTTGAAGAATTTAGAAACACCATTTCTTCAGACTACAAATACCACCTGACAACCAGCCTTATGCTGAGAAGAAACGACACTTACGTTGAAAACTACGGTGTAACACCTGATTTGCCGTTTACTTTAAGCAAATCGGACTACGCTGATTCGTTCTCTCAGGTACTGAATAAGGTCCTCAACGTGATCGATACTCAGGGCCACTAAGCTTTATGCGACCTTTGCGGCGCTCCTACTAAGGAGCGTTTCGCTTCATTATGTTTATATTAAGACCAAACTAGAGCTTTCATTTCTTTTTAAATGATTTTATTCTATTAAAAAGCAATGCATAAACCACCAGATTCAATTGAGTCCCTCAAAGAAGCCTACGAACAGATGAAGGTGTCGCTTGATTTAGCGAACGTCGGTCTTTCTCATATTGGCTTTAACGGTGACATCTTGTGGGCCAATCCTTTTTATTTGAAGTTTATTGGATATACGAAAGAAGAGTTACCAGGCCTTAACATCCGTCACTTTACTCGTACTGAACATTTACCTCGCTCAATGAAAGCTCTCGAGCGCCTCAGAAACGGCGAGCTCGAATCTTTTGAATTCGACCGAGTTTATTTGTGCAGAGATGGCACCTTCAATTGGGGCCATGTTTTAGCCACCGTTCATAAAGATAAACAAGGAAAGCCTCAGTACGTTGTCTCGGTCACTCACGACATCAGCAAACGTAAGGAATTTGAAAACCTACTCAATCTGATGTTGAAAGCAATTCCATCACTCGTTTCGTACATCGACAAAGACCTCACTTATAAATTTGTGAACCAAAGCTATGAAAAATGGTTTGGAATTCCTTACCAAGAAGTAGTCGGAAAAAAACTCGTAGAAGTCATTGGAAAAGAAGCTTTTACGCAAGCAAATGCCCACGTCGCGCGAGTTCTTAAAGGCGAATACGTGGAATACGAAAGACGCCTCGACTATCAATATGGTGGATCACGCGATGTTCACGTGACCTTTATTCCCGACTTCAATCCTATCGGTGATGTCGCAGGTTTTGTTGTTGTCGTCTCAGATGTCACAGAACTTAAAGACTCTGAAGAAATTGAAGACCACGATCACAAACGCCTTTTAGACGCAGCAAAGATGTCGGTCTTAGATGCCATGGCAAACGGAGTTTCTCATCAGATCAACGAGCCGCTCCAGGCTCTCAACATCAAGCTCGACAAAATGTTTGAAAGCCTCGGCCCAGGTGACGAGAATTTAAAATATGATCTCACTAAAATTAAAGAAAGCACTTTTCGCATATCAAAAATTGTAAAAGGCCTCAGATCATTTTCTAAAAAAGACAATGAAGACCCAATCGGTGAACATAATCTCGCCATGATTATTGAAGATGCGACCGCCTTTTGTAGAGATCATTTAAGAAATAACGAAATTGATCTCTTTATTGAAGACGCCACCAACATCAAACTCAAATGCAACCACGCACAACTATCTCGCGTCATACTCAATCTTCTTACCAATAGTTGTGACGCCATTAAAAACTTAAGCGCACGCTGGATTAAAATTTCAGTTACCGCGGAACCAAACCGCATCCTCATTGGTGTTACCGATAGTGGACCTGGACTCTCAACCGAAGTCGTAACCAATTTACTTTCGCCTTTTTTCACAACAAAAAAGTCTCCAAAATCTTCAGGCCTCGGCCTTAGCGATACCCGCGGTATCGTCGAAAAATATGGCGGGAAGCTTATTTATGACTCCTCGTCAGTCAATACCCGCTTCGTAATTGAGCTTCCTCGAGAGCAAAATTGTGTTATCGTCGACGTTAAATGAATCTTCCGTACTACGAAATTGAAATCACGGCGACGAGGTCCCGCGGACCTGGCGGACAGAACGTCAACAAAACTAATTCCGCAATTCAATTGCGTTGGAATTTAAAAACCTCAACTTATTTTCCGATTCATATTCATGAGCGCCTCATGAAAAAACTGGCAGGCAAACTCACCGTCGACGGTGAAATCATTATTCGAAGCGAAAATTTTCGCGATCAAGATCAAAACAAAA
>JAYUEB010000710.1:0-3088 GCA_043739525.1 Bdellovibrionales bacterium | reverse complement strand
GGATGATCTCCAGCGCCTTGGTCACACCCGCGCCACCCATGGCGCCCAGGCCGTACTTTTATATTTTTCAGAATCTTTTTATTGAAATTATAATCGTTTTATTACTTTTTCTGAGCGTTGCAAATACCGTCGGCATGAATGTTTTTGAACGATTGAGTGAAATAGGCACCTTGCGAGCTTTGGGTGATTATGAGTCAGATATACAGCGCTTATTTTTAATCGAGGCGATTCTGCTCGGCGTGCTCTCGATTTGTATTGGCATTCCTCTTTCGCTCATTTTAATTGAGCTCATATCCAGTTTACAAATGCAAGTTGTGTTGCCCTTAGCGAGTCAGCCAATACCCTTTAAACTGGTTCCTTCATTCGGAGCTTATTTAGAAGCCTCCTTTGTGTGTTTGTTTTCGGTGGTGGTGGCAAGTTTGTGGCCGGCTCGAAAAGGTGCGAAGACTTCAATTGTTTCGGCCTTGGGATCCAGGATTTGAGGAAGTTCAATGCTACTCTTTTTTAAACTGGCACTTCGAAATCTGATTAGAAATCGAGTCAGAACATTTTTAAATCTGCTCATGATCATAAGTGCTTTCTCAGCTATTGTCATTTTTCGCGGCTTTGCCCACTACATGCTTCATACGGTTGAAGTGAGTTTCACGGAAGGACAAAATGGTCACATTCAAATTGCAATGCCAGCCATTTGGAATGATGATTTACCAAAGCATAAAGAAGATGCGTATATTGAAAATCATACTGAGATTGAAGAGAATTTGCTGTCTGTCACCGGAATTAAATTGGCTTCTGGACGCTCAAACTCTTATGTCTTATTGATTAATGGAGATAAATCAGTCGGAGCGCAAGCCTTGGGCTTTGATCCAAAGCTTGAGCCCAATATTGAAAAAGCCCTAACAATTACAGAAGGCGAGGGTTTTTCAAAAGAACTGAAATTTGAAATACTTGTTGGCGCAGGATTGCAAAGAGCCTTGCAATTGAAAATTGGGCAAACGATTTCGATTGTTTCTCAGACTTTGATAGGCTCGATGAGCTCACTTGATCTTGAAGTGAAGGGGGTTGTAAAAACAGGCTTTGCAGATTTAGATAATTCCACTGTCTATTTACCTCTGGGCGTTGCGCAAAGGCTACTGGGAACCGTACGAGTCGAACGAATTGCAATTCTACTGAAAAAGGGGGCCTCACTTGAAGACTCTCTGGCAAAAGTAAAAGAAATTTTGAAGAATCACTCTCAACTTCAGGCAAAGAGCTGGAAGGAATCTGCGACTTTTTTTAGGCAGCTCACAGATTTTTATAAGGTCCAAAATAGGCTTGTAGAAATCATATTGTCTTGTTTGGTATTTTTTGGAATTCTAAATACTTTGGGGATGTCAATTTACGAGCGCATTGGTGAGATTGGAACCTTGAGGGCTCTTGGTGATCACTCTGAAGCCGTTTTATTTCAACTTGTTTTAGAGGGGTTACTTTTGGGACTCATTGGAGCGTTGTTCGCAACTCCGATTGCGTCCTTGATATCCTTTGGATTTTCATCTTTAGAACTACCAATCCTGATGCCTGGGGCCAGTCAGACTATGCCGATTCATATTGAGCCTGTCGGAGTGGATTATTTAATATCTGGCGCAGTCGTGGGCCTTACATGCTTTGTGGCAAGCTTGTGGCCCGCACAACGAGCTATACGACTTTCAATTGTCGATGCTTTACGTGCAAACTCTTAAAATCTCTTCTAGGGGTCTTCTAAAAGTTCGTGATTTGTCAGGTAGTGGCGTTGATTGACCTGTTCTAACCATCCAAATGGGATCTAGACCAAGTGGAATTGAGAATTCTTGGCGTAAAATATTTTCGCCTTCGCAGAAAAAATCAATCCATTTTTTGGGCAACTTTATAAGACCATACTTTGCACAAAAGGCAATCATTGAACTAATCGTGAAGGGCTGAACCCCGTAGCCCTGTTTATTAAGAGACAACCAAATCTCCATCATGAGTCGTCCAGTCTGAACGATATTTGACGAATCAATGGTAGGAATAGAAATGCAAACCAGTCCAGCTGATGATTCCAATTGTCGTTTCACGCGGATTCTATTTTGTGGACGAAGGACTGGCCCCAGAATATTTATGACATCGGGAATATCACGAAGGATTGGCACCATTGGAAGTTCCCAAAATCTGATTTCCATATTCCGCCATAACATTCCATCTCGTGTCTTTCGGGCCTGATTCATGGTGAAACGCACCCACTTAAGAGTAGCCGGTAGAATTTCTGAATGATCCAGCAACAACTGTTCTGCTTTAACGATATGATTCACGAGACGTTGATTAGGTTTTGGCAATATATGCATTCGGGCTGGCGCAAATGAGCTTTGTTGCTCGATAATTTCTCGAAGCATTTCTGAGTTGAGTTCTCCGCCCGTGTAAAGCCTTCGATCCGTCGACCGGTGAAGAAGTACTTCAGATAAAGGATTTTGGGGCCGGTCACTGGTTAGAAACTGAACCCTGGCCCAAAGATTTTCATCTTGTTGGTTGGGTTTTTCAATGGTAAATGTGGTGTGGAATTGAAAATCAGAAGCCGCCAGATCTATGGCACTCAAGAGGCATCCTAAAGAAAGCATTGATGCCGTTCCTGCAGGGTTGAGAGGATGGCCAGCGCGGCCAGCGCTATGGATTATACCTAAAGTTTCACCATCCCATTCGAAGGTCCAGGGCTGACAGTTGTCTCCACTAGGCGACCAGACAGATTTTTCAATAATTTGATTAATTTGATCTCTTGTCACAGTCATACTTTGCCTCAACTGTTGTTAGTTAAATACCGATATTATTTGCATGCAAGATAAATTGAGAAAATTAAAAATACTTACGAACTCACCCGAAGTATTTAATCGCGAGGTTGCGTTCTCGAGGACCCTAGGCCTTATCACGAATAAAGAGCTTGAGATTTTAAAAAACAAGACAGTTGCTGTTGCAGGTTTGGGCGGAGTCGGAGGGAGTCATGTTCTGACTCTCGTTCGTCTTGGAATTGGTGGAATTAATATTGCTGATATGGATAGCTTTGCGGTCGAAAACTTTAACCGGCAAGCTGGTGCAAACATGAATT
>JAYUEB010000709.1:0-3090 GCA_043739525.1 Bdellovibrionales bacterium | reverse complement strand
AGAAGTACAGAAATCGATGACTAAGCAGTTCAGCCAAAATGAAGCGACTCCTGAAAAGACCCCAACAACAGATCCGAAGGAACTTGAAACATTAAAGGCAAAATTAGATTTAATGAGCCTGAAAATGATGGATATAACGAAGGATAATGAACAACTCAAATTAACTGTTGTTGAGCTCGATAAAATGAAAACTGAAAATGAAACTCTGAAAGAGAGTCTTGTTCAAGCCGAAAAGTTGAAGGCTGACCTCGCAAGCACGAAAGATAGTGCAACTGCTGTGCAAGCAAAGATTGCCGAGCTAACCATAGCAAAACAGAAACTTGAAAAACAATTAAAAGAAAAGCCAAAATCTCAAATTAGTCAGACTGACTTTGAGAAAATCAAATCCGAGAATAGCGCCTTGAAAGAAAAAGTTGAAGAAGCCGTAGCTCTTCAAGAGCAAATTGATAAATTGACAACAATGAATGATTCCCTCAATCAAAAATTGAGCTCGATACCTCGAGAGCCAGCCAACCTTGCTCCACAAGTTCAAGACCTGCAACAGACGGTTGCTGACCTCAAAATATCTAAAGAGAAACTTGAAAAACAATTGAAAGAAACACAAGACACCATGTCTTCAATGTCTCCTCCTACACCATTTGCTGCAGTTGTGATTACTTGGCCAACCGCTGATCATGATATTGATTTGATTGTGACAGATCCAGAGGGCAAGACATTCAACTTTAAAGAACGAAATTTTACCGGTCATCCGGGACAGTTCGTTTTAGATTCTCGTCGTGGGCCGGGCGCAGAGATGTGGCAAACTGATCGCACTTTAACTGGCACTTATACTCTCAAGTATGTTTTTTATAATACATATGGAAATAGCGAGCCAGCACCTGTATTTGGTACTGTCTATTCATCCCGAGGGATGTTTGAGCTTCCAAAAGTAAAGTTAAATTTTGAAAACAAACGCGAACAAATTTTTCGTATCAATATTTCTAAAAAAGGCGAAGTCACTCTACTGAAGTAGACTAATTCAAATCAACTGCCTTATTACCATACCCATATTTGAGCGGATGAAAGCTCACGATATTCTGACTCAAAAATTTAAGAGTATATTCTTGTGCGCCACTTCCGTTTCGACTAACAGATCCAAAAACGTGAAGGTTGTAGAGTCTCCAGAAATCTTTTTTATTTAAATCGTAAATATCGGCCATTTCACGGTGTTCATTCTGTCTTTGATTTTTTGCGATGTTACAATTTGCCGTATTATCAGAGCCACGATTACAAGCCTTCTGAACATCACCTTGTCCCATGTTGTAGGAGATGATCGCCATTTTGACGTCTCCATTCCAAGAATCGAGTAAAAGTTTAAAGTAGCGTGTGGCTGCGGCAGTCGACTCAGTTAGATTTGTACGTAAATCTTTACCATTGCCGACGATGTTAAAAGCTCTGCCTGTTGAAGCTAAAAATTGCCAGTAGCCCAAAGCACCTGATGAGCTGCGAACATTAGGCTCGAAATGTGATTCCATAAAAGAGACGAGGCTCCATGCAGCCGGGAATCCGTTTTGTCTCAAAACTTGAACCATCGTTTTAACAGTAGCACTTTTGTCGTGACCGGTTTTATCTCGTTTGCAAACATTACTGTTGCCCTCTTCGCAGGCGAGATAAAGAGAAACTTCTTCGACACCGGCTGATTGAGATCTCGTTTTTGGCAAGTTTTGTTTTGGAGCATAGTGAGCGGCAATGTAGGATTTCACGATTTCGTTATTTTCTTCGTCGAGAATCTGCTGAACGAGCGTGTGAACTCCTGCTTGAGGCGGAGAGTGTGGCATCTGATGTTGCATGAGATTAATTGAGGAATCCATTTGAAGGTAAGAAACAACTGATGTCTGTTGAGCTTGATTCGTCACTTTAAATTGTAGTTCTCCACCATAAGATGAATCACCCTGATTGTTGCCGATCAATTCAATGTATCCAAGAGTGGCAAATATTCCAGTTGTTTGGGTGGGAGCTGAGCCTTCGTCTATACTCAGAAGTTCGCCAGTCATCGTACTTTCGCCCTGTTTAATTTCATAATAAGAGCGGCCCGGATAAACTTCAACTGAGCGAAGAGTAACGCTTAAACCTTTTTTCGCCTGAGCAATGGCGTTTTGTTTTTCTTTTGAGAGAAGTTTATATGAGTTTTTTTGAGTACTGGTTTCGACAAGCTTCATGTCGCGATTTTCTTGTTTTACGATCAGGCCAATCAGATTTCCGGCTTGATCTTTTAAAAATGCATTGAGGGTTTCGCACTTTAAGCTATTGCAATTTGCATTGAGTTCGAAATCACGTTTTTGCCCGGTTTTGTCATTTAAGAGCGCACTAAAATTGGAGTCTTTTTCTTCAAGCCTACCTTGAAAAAGAAGTGCTTTATTCAAGCCCTTCCAGTGGACACTCACTTCGACAGTCTTCTGTTTAGTGGCCACTTCAATCGACTCAACTTGGCTGGCAAAATTTTTATTTTCAACGGATGTTGAGATTTGATCTTTAATAGCCTGAACGTCAGTCGGTGAACTAAATGAAGTGTAAGATCTGCCGTAGGGATTTTGGGCCTCCGTTAAAGCGTCTGTTGTAAGATCATTTTGTTTGTTCGCAGTAAAATGAGGGCCACACGCCGCTAGTGAGCTAACTGCTAAAATGACGAGAGCTGTAGATTTAAGAGTGGTCATGTGAGTCTCCGATCGAGGAAAAGTACAAGAAGCGTACCATTATAAAACTTCAAAATTCGCTCTTCTAAAAGAGAGTGAGCGCGCTAATACGTGCGCCCAAATTAGGCCAATAAAAATTTACAAAGTATATGACTAAATTTGTCTCTGCCGCGTTGATTTTCTTAAAGAAAATACTTAACGCGTCGACCTTTGCCTCGCTAGCTATATTCAGACAGGCTTTAAATCAAATTTTTTAAAGGAGGCTGTCCATGAGAATGCTTTTATTTTTAAGTCTTTTTGTTGGGTCATTTTCTTTAGCTGCCACACAGGTCTATGAGACAGCTTGCAAAAATCAAGATTGCTTTAAATATGGTTGGGTGACGAAATCTCATGATTACGTACTCGATACGATATGCAA
>JAYUEB010000708.1:0-3095 GCA_043739525.1 Bdellovibrionales bacterium | reverse complement strand
GCAGTTTATGGCGAACAGGCCATCAGCCCTGTGGTTGGCGATATCGATACCGGAAGTGCCGCGTCCCTTGCTGGCTTCAAAGCTGGTGATACCGTTGTGAGCATTGGCCAAACTCCTATTAAAACTTGGGAAGAGCTCGACCAAAAAATTGAAGACAATGGCGGGCAGAAACTCGCTGTCGACGTGCTTCGCGAAGGTTCAAACGAAAAAGCCACTCTCGAAGTTCTTCCTCAAACGATCAATAATAAAAATCTATTGAGCTGGGAAGATAAAGTCGGAGAAATCGCCGGCCTTAATTTCTTTTCAAAAGTCAGCTTTGTCGGAATCTCAGACAATAAAAGTCTCGCATACAAATCAGGTTTGAGAACTGGTGACTTGATCGTTGAAGTTCAAGGTCAAAAAATTGATAAGTGGCGCAGTCTTGATTCTCGAATAGCAGCCTTAGCGCGTACTCAAGATAAGATTGACCTCAAGGTTGAGCATGATGCGGCTTGGAATACGACGGAAAAAGAGTCTCCAGCGACTAATCTCACACTCATGATTCCAAAGGATTTGAGCGGCCTCGGTGGGCCTGCGCTGCTCGAGAAATTGGGTATTGAATCACCCGAAGTGTTTTTAGCCGAACTTGAAAAAGATTCTCCGGCTTTCAAAGCAGGAATGCAAAAAGGCGACAAAATCCTTTCGATTGACGGCAAAGACGTTAAAAATTTCGATGCGATCGCAAGCGCCATTCAGGCTTACTCAGCTGAGAAATCAAAAGCCTTAAACATCATAGTTAGTCGTGATGGCCAGGTTGTTAAAGTTCCTGTTCAGCCAGCTCTAAAAGAGCGCTCTTCGATTCGTGGCAAAGAAGAAGTACGTTACGAAATCGGTATCAAGCCTTTAATTTCAACAACTCAGGCGACCTTTACTCTTTCAGCGACCAATCCAGTCGATGCTCTGAAGCGCGGTGTATTTCTCACCATGAAATGGACAAATGCTACGATCTTAAGTTTTGTTCGTCTGGCTCAGGCTCGTATCTCCCCTAAGAACATTGGCGGGTTTTTCTCAATCGGAATGATGGCGAAGCGCTCTTGGCAAATTGGCTTTTCACAGTTCTTAAGTACCATGGGCATTTTGTCTTTGAATTTATTCATTCTAAATCTGCTGCCGATTCCAGTTTTGGATGGTGGGCATTTGTTATTTTACACAATTGAATTCGCGCAAGGCGCTCCGCTCTCTCTGAAAAAGATGGAGATGGCCCAACAAGTAGGAATGCTCTTGCTACTCGGTCTCATGGTTTTTGCGATGTTTAACGACATCACGAGAATTTTATCTTAACGTGCTAACTTTGGCCTTTGACACTTCCACCTCTTTTGGAAGTGTCGTACTTTTTGAAAACCATCAAATTCTTTTTGAGAAATCTTGGCTACGTGAAAAATCCCATTCTGAGATGCTCACCACCGCTATCGATCTGGCTTTTCAGACAAGCTCCAGAAAGCCCCAAGAGCTAAAACGTCTCTGTGTGGGTGTTGGCCCGGGTAGCTTCACAGGAATTCGCGTGGCTGTGAACGTCGCTAGAAGCCTCGCATATGCGCTGAAACTTGAAGTTCACTGTGTCGACAGCTTTGATCTCTTAGCTTTAGGAGTCGACCCGGCACAGACAACACAAAAAAATCTTTTGGGACTCATCGATGCTTATAATAACGAAGTTTTTTGCGCTCGTTTTGAAAAAATAAATGATCGCTGGCAAAAAATCTCTAAGTCTCAATCTAAGACGCTCAAGAATTTGTCACTTGAAATTCAGACCCCGCATCTTTGTGTTGGTGAGGCGTACAATCAGTATGAGCCCTACTTTTCTCCAGAACTGAAAAAACTTCTGATAAGAGAGTCGAACCTTAATCACTTTCCGAACGTCAAATTTCTAGGACTAAAGTCTGATTTTCTCGATTCATTTGCTATGCCCTTAGCCTGGAATCAAGTACAAGCCCTTTATATTAAAGCCTCGGCTGCCGAAGAGAAACTCAAGGAAACCAATTAGTTTGAGCTTTTGAAAGAGCGGGGCACTCTCGAGTGAAATTAAAAAGCATTGATCACATACACGCAAAAAAAATTGCTAATCCAGCGGGTAAGCTTGTTATCGCTACTGGCGGCGGCAAAGGTGGAATCGGAAAAAGTTTTATTAGCTCGAGCCTTGCAATTTCACTCGCGCGTATCGGAAAAAAAGTAACCCTCATCGATCTCGATCTCGGCAGCGCAAATCTTCACACATTTTTGGGTGTGAAAGTTCCGACGAATTGTATTTCAGATTTTATTTCTGGGGCGGTTTCTGATCTTAACGACATTTCCGTTAAAACTGAAATTGACGGCCTCAGATTCATCAGCGGTTTTAACGATTCACTCAACATTGCTGACCTCGGAATCGACGCGAGAGATAAACTCAAACGCGCCATTCAGACTTTGTCGACTCCTTTTGTCGTTTTAGATCTTGGAGCCGGAACTTCTGAAAATACACTTGATTTCTTTTTAAGTGCAGACCAAAAAATTGTCGCGGTTGTACCCGAGCCAACGAGCATCGAAAATGCTTATCGTTTTATTAAGACGGCTTACTACCGTAAGCTTAAGGAGGCTGAGTCGAATTTGGGAATCACCAAACTCATCGAAGCTGCAATGGACAATCGGAATCAACTCGGAATTAAGTCTCCTTCCGATCTCATTCACTATATTTCTAAAATAGATCCCGTTGCCGGTGCACGATTGGTTGCGAAAATTGCAGATTTGCATATAGAATTGGTCTTGAACCAAGTGCGTTCGAGAAACGACATTGAGCTCGGAAATTCAATCAAGTCGGTTTGTCGAAAATACTTTGGTATTGAGGCATATTTTGCAGGGTACATCGAGTTCGACAACGCTGTTTGGCAGTCTCTTCGAAAAAGACGGCCGCTGTTACTTGAGCATCCTTACAGTAATATTGTCAGTCAGTTTATGGAGATTACGAAAAACGTAATCAACGCCAAGAATGTAAAGGTTGCCATCTAATGATCGGGCGAAAAGAGACGACAAATTATTACGAGATCCTCGAGGTCCGACAGGACTCTGCTCAGACAGAAATTTAT